>NZ_RJUK01000002.1:300000-509251 GCF_003762925.1 Marinimicrobium koreense | reverse complement strand
CGGAGCAAGTCTCCAACTAGAATCCGTATAGATGGCTGCAAACCTAAACTGTCACGATATTTTACTTGCACAAAACGGGGCGTCCATAGATGTTAAGTGATATGAACATAAGGCTTCAGACTAACGTCGAAAATTCTGTATTGGAGTTCTTAGCCGCCGAAAGCTACGGTGATGGCTCGGGTTATGGTGCAACTATATACGTGAACTCATCGGGCTTCTCGGCGCGCGTGTTTTGCACCTTTGGCCCATGGCCAATGTCGCAGTTCGTCGCTGGTCTTGAGCGCCTTGACGCCGAGCTTAAGGGTGAAGCAATCCTGAAGCCCGAATATGATCATTGGCATTTGAAGTTCTCGGCCATTTCTACAGGTAAAATTGTCGTTAGTGGAGTGTTGTACCAAGCCGAGCAAGAGCTTAGCTTTTCCTTTACAACCGACCAAACTTGCTTAAAGCCGCTTATATCAGATTTAAGATTATGGCAGTCCCAAACAAGCACTTAACAATCCAAGGCAGGGGGACATATTTTGCTTCGCTGCGCTCAAAACGCAAAATATGCCCCTGCTTGGGGCGTTACAAGGCAAGTCAAGAATGAGCTATCTTCACGTAACGATAAAAACGAAAAGTTCAGATGGCTGGCTTTGCATATTCAAAGATCTGTCAGTTTCCGACCTTAAGCAAAAGTTTGTTAAACCATATAGGCTCGGTAAACCCATCTATTACGATGGAAATATATTTCCGCCAAATGAAATCACGCAGATTAAGATCAATGAAACAGAAAAAACGCATGAAGATGAACTTAAAATTGTACAAGATGAAAGCTACAAAGAGGTTCAAGAGTTTAATCGTACAAGCTCTAGCGTTGTTCTAATAAGTGCAGGGCATGGATATAGTGACTACGAAATAAATGAATGCGGGAAAGATGTAACCAATTCATATATTTCCACTGGCCCTGGAGTCGGCACTGCTTTCACGGTAGCGGCTGAGTTCATTAAGCATCCTTGGGTTGTGCGCGTTGTCGGTGGCTTGGTGTTTCTTGCTGTCGCTGCATATCTGGGGTTTAGGTAAATGCCTTGTAACAAGGCCATTAAATTCGCTCCCTACGGTCGCCGGACGCTCGCAAGCTCGCGCCGTTTATGGCGGCGTTATGAGTATCACGTAAGGAGAGTTATGAGAATAATATACGTATTGGTTGTCTGTGCTCTTATGCAGGCGTGCTCTACTGTCGGATCAGTGGATAGGCCTAATAGCTACTATCAAGAGGGCACGTCAAGTTCAGAGGGTGGGTTAGTTGATAGCCCAATATTGGGAGACGATGACGCAAAAATAAATGACCTTTTAAGCTATAAAGTAAAATTGCCTGAAGAAAATCGGATAGCAATTTTAAAGTTAAGCGAAGATAGCTATTGGCGGTTCTATTCCAATGACTTTAATCAGCTAAATGACTCTCTGATTGAATCTCTTATTACAACACTTAGATCTTCACATAGGGTTTATGATGCGTCCTTTCTTCCCGCGATGCTTGTTCCCGAAAAAAGGTCAGTCCCTATTCTTAGGGAAGCTGCAGCAAGATTTCAGGCCGATCTTCTTCTTGCCTACAGAAGTTCCTGTCAGTCATATCAGAAATACAGGTTTATCAGCTCAAATGAGAATAAATCATATTGCTCGGTAGAGGCTGTTCTTTTAGATGTGCGCTCTGGAATTATCGCTAAATCTGTCGTGAGCACCGAAGATTTTTCAACTGAGAAATCAGGCGAAGACAAAAATTTCAGGGAGACTATCAAAAAAGCGGAACTAGAGGCGGTCGCAAAGGCTTTGGGCAATGTGGCCAACGAGGTGAACCTGTTTCTAAATAATGTACCAAGTATGTAAACTCATAACCAAGTGCACCAGTACGCCCCCTTCGGGCGCCGGACAACCTTATGCATCGCTTCGCTCAAAACGCATAAGGTTGCCGCTGTGCACAGGCGTTATGTTTTCGCAATACTCAAGACCTTATGACTAAAGATTTAGAAATACTCCAATCTATGTTTGAGGACTACTTCTCAAGCGATAGCAATTCACCGATCTATGACATAAGAATAGTGTCGTTGGATAGCGGGAAAAAACGTATTTCTGCTGAGCTAACGTTCAAGGAAAAAGAAGCGTATTGTTGCAGTGAGGCTACTTGTCACTTCAAGCCAGATTGGAGCCGTATACGCAAAATTGCCGTAGATAAGGGGGTGGCGCTTTCCACGCCGCTATCAATTGACTTCAGCGTCACAGTTGAGGAGGGGGCCAAAATTGGAACAAATAAGTCAATTGGCCTTCCACCTGAATCAGCATTGCACAAATATAGAGAAACTTTTAGTGAAAAAACATAACCAGGCGTACCAGTTCGCCGCCGCAAGCGGCGGCAGGACGCTCGCAAGCTCGCGCCTCTGTACGCGGCGTTAAGTGAATAATAGAGCATGGATAGAAAGCCAGAACTAGAAAGAGAAATACTAGACTTATTAAGTGACTTCGCCCCAAGAATTGAGGTGGCGGAAGATGCCTATCAATTGTCGGTTTCATATGACGCCAAGAGGGCTGAGGTAGTTTGGCCTTATCCACTCCACGAAGTCTTCTTTGACTTTTGGGAGGGCGATAGCAAAGTACTTTCTGAGTCTTTCGAGTTCTATGAGGGGGAATCAGATTCCGAGCTTGTTGAGTACCTAGGCTCAGTGCTAAATCGGTTTCTCACCAATACCATTAGAGTTCATGTTCAAGGCAAGGTGCTCAAAACAACAGAGCTACAGTATCAACAAGGTGGCGTATGGCAACCAGTGTTCTAGCATCACTTAACAAGCACAGTCTGTCGGACGTCAAAACCTTCGCTCCTTCGTCGCTACGGCTTTGCCGCCGCAGCTGTGGGCGTTATGCATAAGGTACAAAAAGACATGAGCTTTGAATTTTCGTCATCCCTATATAAAAGGTTCCTGTGGGTGGCCGTGTGCGGAATACTGATATGGGATGCAATAAACTACCCATTCCTGTTTATGGATAAATACAGAGTTCCTACCGTAATGCTAGTAATTGTCTCGCTCGGTATAGCTCTAAAAGTATCCATATTAGTCACTTTAATTAGAAAAAAGGGACCAATTAAGCCCTTGGTTGGGGTGTGGGGTGCTCTTATGATTGCAGGTGGTCTATTTGGTTTCGTTTCTATTCTTGCGGCTACAGAACAGCAATCAACTATCCTCATTTTAGAGAAATCGCTTCTGCTAATGTTCGGCTTGGCACTTGTATTGCCTTTGGCCAAATTTATTCGTACATCGGTCAATGCATAACCAAACCATTAAGTTCGCGCACTTCGTGCGCCGGACCTCGTTTCACTCGGCCGCTTATGGCGGGCGTTAGCTTTTTTCGAGAAAGGCAGTTTTAAGAGAGATATTGTGATTCTATATAAGTACGTATCCTTGAATACGGCTAAACGTATCATGGAAAACACATCGATCGCATTTACTTGCGCCGAAGATCTAAATGATCCGTTCGAAGCTACGGCGTTTGGCTTTTCTGATGGAAGTATCCCCGTACGCACTGCAATACATGCGTACAAGAACAACTTTTCAAGGAACTATGCGCTACTATCCCTAACGTGACAACCATTGAATGCTTTAATGTGGTCTCATTACGGCGAATCTCACCAAGGCGCCGTTATAGGTATTGATATTGAGGCTGCAGGCTTTACTTGTGAGGTCAGCAATGCTATTCCCGCTCAATTTGGCGAGGTCATATACACCTCAGAAAAATTGAGGTCTCCAGCATTTATGCCATCCGTCGAAGAGCTAAAGAGCATTTCCAAAAATAGTAACTTTAATAGCAGCTTATTTAACTTGTTTAAGCGTGCATTCCTGTATAAGTCTCTTGCATGGGCATACGAAGAGGAAGTTCGTGTCATCAAAACATTGCATGGGTCTCCTTACGGATATCACTCGGGCGAGGGTAAGTTCAAAAATGCAGCAGGAGAGTGGGAGAAAATATTTGTTAGCAGCTTGGGAAGGCCGATATATAATTTTTTTATGCCTTCAGGGTGCATCAAAGAGATTTATTTCGGAAACAAGGTTATGAACCACGTTGACCGCATAAAATCTATCTCTATTGAAACGTTTCAGAGCTTTAAGCAGCAATGCTTTGATAGGGGTATTTCGTTGTACATCAGCGAGCCTGATTTAACGACCTGGAAACTTGCATCCAGGGAGCTAGTGTAAAGCTAACAAACCAAGGCAGTGGGACATATTTTTGCTTCGCTGCGCTCAAAACGCAAAAATATGCCCCTGCTTGGGGGCGTTAAACGGATGAGGCTCGTGTCGAAGAAGCTACAAAGTTACAAAGGAAAGTTAAGTTTCGCGCAGATAGCCGAAGGAATGACTGCTGCGTTGGAAAATGCGGCGCGCTTGACACAGGATGCCAGACTACTTCTTGAAGCTGGAAGGATTCCGACAGCATGTTCCCTCGCTGCCCTGTCTATCGAAGAGTCTGGGAAGGTTTCAATACTTCGGGCCATGTCGCTTGCACGTAACGACGCTGAGCTGAAGGAAGAGTGGAAGCGGTACCGCTCCCACACCAACAAGAATGTACAGTGGATTTTTCCTCAGCTAGTGGCTGAGGGTGCAAGAAAACTAGACGATTTTCGTTCACTGTTTGATAAAGGGGCGGAGCATCCATACCTTCTGGATCAGATCAAGCAGCTAGGGTTTTATACGGACTGTCTTGGCAGTAAGGGACACTGGTCAATTCCTGATAAAGTGATTGATGGCGAGTTGGCAGAACAGTTAGTTGCTACGGCCGAGCTGCTTTCTTCGGCATCACCTACATCAGAGCGTGAGGTTGAATTGTGGGTCGAACAGGTCGGTCCTTTCTGGAAAAAGGAATTGAGCTGGATGAAGAGCGCAGTGGCAAATTGGTACGAAGCCATGCAGCGGGAAGGCTTAAAGCCGGACGGTAAAAATGGTATGGAGAAATTTCTAGATGACGGGGTTAACCCAGAAGACGTTTAACCAGGCGGTCAACCGGACGCTTTTTCGCTGGCGCTACAAAGCGTCCGGTTACCTTTGCGTTATGTGAATTTATGATTTTCGACGTATTTATCACTGTTCTCCTGGGAGTCGCTACATTAAGCATGGCTACGTTTGCATACGTGTATTTGCTTTTAGGCATAGATCGGATTTTCTCAGGAGCTTTTAAGTTCATACTCGGTACGATTGTCTACTTTGCTTTTTCAGTGGTTTTGGTCGCCCCGTTAGCATTTCTATTGTTTGCATTTGGGCCCGCACTTGATAGAAGCGACTGGGCTTTAATCTATGTCCTGGTAGCTTATGCAATAATTTGTACACCCACGTTCTATTACATTTTTAAGATAAAGATTGAAGAGCTTAGGAAAGCGGGATATTTTCTACCATAGTGATAAAACACATAACCAAGTGCAGAACTCCACAGCCTTCGGCTGTCGGACGCTCGAAAGCTCGCGCCGGTGTGCACGGCGTTAAACGAAAATCGGAGAATGAGTATTAATATGGAAAGAGAGTATATTTCGGGATTGGGGAAGGACTCTGTCGTGCCCGAAGAAATAAAGGGATGGAATTGGGGCGCCTTCTTGCTTAACTGGATATGGGGCATTGGAAATAGCACTTATATAGCGCTTCTAATGTTTGTTCCTCTGGTCAATGTTGTAATGATCTTCGTTCTGGGTGCCAAAGGAAGCGAGTGGGCATGGAGGAACCGAACTTGGCGAGATGTTGAGCATTTTAAATCGACTCAAAAAAAATGGAGGAATGCTGGGTTAGCGCTTGTTCTGGTTGTTCTCCCACTCTGTTTCATCCTACTTACTAATATGATGAAGGGAGAGGCGTATGATTTGTCCGTTCACGCAGTTCAATCCAACCCTAAGGTCGTATCAATAGTTGGAGAGAGCCCCGAGCCTGGACTATTCGTCCTCGGCGAAATTTCGTATGGTGGCTCTGGAGGCATCGCCAATCTAAATTATTCTGTTTCTGGCTCCAAAGGAATTGCGGAAGTATATGTTTACGCCACTAATCGGGCGGATAAATGGGAGCTAAAAGAAGTTCTAGCTGTAAGTAAGGAAACTGGGGAAAGGGTAGTCGTTTTGAGCCAATCAGAGTAGCGTCTAACAGTCCAAAGCAGAGAGGCATAATTTTCTTCGCTGTGCTAAAAACGCAGAATATGCCCCTGCTTGGGGGCGTCAGTGGAGACGATCATGCAAGAACTACTTGCGATAATAGAAGTTGATTCAGGAGATAGGGTTCTTTGCTGTGCTCCAGAATGCAAGCGCAGCGTATATAAGCGAGTACACGTAGTTCGAGATAATAGTCAAATATTGGTTTTTGGTCAGACTTGTTTCCGTGGTATATATAGTGATCTAGTGTCCGCTCCATCAAAATATACTGGATTTCACTCAAAAGTTCTGACGGAGGAGGAGCGTCGTTTACTTGTTGAGAATACAGAGGCTTTGATATTGCGTTTTGAAAATGAGTTTTCAAAAGGAAATTCGATTGAATTAGCATCAGAGTCAAGTTTGGTAGGGCACAGGAAAAATAATACGGATCATGATCAAGGGTCAGGAAGAGACGTTCTCTGCCATTATTGTGGAAAAATGATGGTTACTCATATTCAGCATGTACCAGCAATGGGTTTTAAATGCCAAGTGTGCAAAGATAATAGGGAAAGGTTGCCGGTACGAGGTAAGATTAAGCGATAGCAATATAGCAAGGCTTTCAAAGTGTTCGCTTTGCTCCCTGAGACCTAAAAGCTTAAGATTTACATGTCCTTTAACGTAGCGCTATGAATTCGGAGAACCATGAGAACGTACAATTTTCTAGCTTTTTTGTCTCTTTTCCTTTTGGCATGTTTGAACGCATCATGGGCTGATAGCATATTCAGGGCGTCGCCAAAGCTAAGCAAGGATCACTTCAGCTATTCTAAGTGTATTGATGTCGCTGCGAAATATCGAGAGAAGCTCACCTATGATGAACTGTGCCGGTATAGCCAAGCGTGCCCATCGGTC
The DNA here is from genome assembly GCF_003762925.1 of Marinimicrobium koreense. NCBI lineage: Bacteria > Pseudomonadati > Pseudomonadota > Gammaproteobacteria > Cellvibrionales > Cellvibrionaceae > Marinimicrobium > Marinimicrobium koreense. Next base: position 502,215 of record NZ_RJUK01000002.1, on the reverse strand, counting down.
AAGAGCAGCGAAAAGTACGAGTCGTATTGCATCTACGATAATCTGAGCGAATGCTTTGAAAATAAGGCATGGAAAACAGCACATCAGCTCCTAGGGCTTCCGAGTAGTATAGAAATCGGATTGGTAACTCAGGGGCTTTCGTTTAAAAATGGCGCGCGAACAGGTCAAACGTGCGGCTACTACGACTAATTTTGTAACAATGGGATCATGTGATCGATTCGCGGTGGAAGCCCTACGAGTTTCTTCTAGTGCCGCATAGCAAAACGTTATCCGTAGAAGGCGTTGACATGCATCACCTAGCAGCTCAATGGATTGTAGGATTATTGAGAGATAGAAACATTCCCTTTCTGATCTGTGGTGGTCTCGCAGCGAAAGGGTATGGGTCTGAGCGCGATCTATATGATATTGACCTTTTTATCCCCGGTGAACATTTTTCGTCGGTGGTTAAGGCCGGCCATGAATTTGTATCCAAAGCTGCCGCTCACCGTCAAGAGGAAGGCTGGGATCTAACCTACGTCCAGTTCAAGTATGAAGGTATAAAAGTGGAGGTAGGTAGTGCTGATGGCCCGAAAATCTTCGACGCGAGCAGCGAGGCTTGGGTTCTGCTCAATATAGATTTTTCTCGCTATGAGTCGGCACATCTTCTGGGTCTTGATCTTCCCCTGATGTTGAAGGAGGACTTGATCTATTATAAATCATTGCTTTCGCGTCCAGTGGATATCGAGGATGTACGTGCCATGATTGAGCGCGCATAGCTTTGTGGCGCACCGGACACAATAATTGCAACGCCCTCTCGGACAATAACTTACTGTTCAGTCCAATTGGTTCAAATTCAGGGGTTAGAGTTCGTAGTCCCGTTCTGAATTTTAGTTCATGAAGATTCTATTGGATCCACGATATAATGGAGGGGAGTTATAGGTTTATGATTTCAGGTGGGGTAGGTCCATGCAGCCGTCTTTCAGGTTTTACAGCCTTACGTTTTGAAAAATGAAGAGAATAAATGTCATAGGTACAACCGGAAGCGGAAAATCCACGTTTTCTAGCCTGCTTTCAGAAAAGCTGGGCTACCCGTGTATCCATATGGACCAGATGTTCTGGAAGCCCGATTGGGTAGAGTCGAGTGATGAAGAGTTTTTTCCGAAATTGGAATCTGCTATTTCGGAAGACTGCTGGGTTCTGGACGGTAACTACAGTAGGACGAATGCCATCAAGTGGCGGAACGTTGATACTATCATCTGGTTGGACTATTCGTACTTCAAGACTCTGTTTCAGCTCCTTAGGCGTACTTTGTCCCGCGCCATAACGAAGGAGGAGCTTTGGCCGGAAACGGGAAACCGTGAGTCCTTCCGAATGGCTTTCGCGTCAAGGCATTCAATTTTCTTATGGTTCTTTCGCAACTATAATAAAAACAGGCGACGATATCAGGCATTACTTCAGTCACCGGAGTATGATCGTATAAAATTTGTCCACATTCGAGACCCAAAGCAAGCCCAGGCGTTTCTAGAAGGCGTGGCGCCGGAGCGCCGATAGCGCTCGGTTTACTAGGTTTCCGGACGGTGGTGGTATACTCCTGTCTCGTGCTCAATAGCGGCCAATTCAGTACCTGAACCTACACCGAGTCGACGGAGATGCAAGTCAATGACGTATGGTTTTGTCAACCAACTCTTTAACCAGATCAACCTCAAAAACCTGCGGGGCGATGTTTTTGGTGGTCTGACCGCGGCCATTGTCTCGCTGCCGATGGCCCTTGCGTTCGGGGTTGCCTCAGGCGCAGGGGCGGAGGCTGGCCTATATGGGGCAATTTGTGTTGGGCTCTTCGCTTCGCTATTCGGTGGTACCCCTACGCTAATCTCCGAACCTACTGGCCCGATGACGGTTGTCATGACCGCCGTTTTGACCTCTCTCGTGGCGAGTCATCCGGAAAACGGTCTGGCGATGGCATTTACGGTGGTGATGATCGCCGGCCTTTTCCAGATTTTGCTCGGTCTATTGAAGCTGGGGCGGTATATCACCATGATGCCCTACAGCGTGATATCCGGGTTTATGTCGGGTATCGGGATCATCCTCATTATCCTGCAGTTCGGCCCCATGCTGGGTCAGCCCTCGGTCAGCGGCGGTGTGCTCAATAACCTGTTGGCCATCCCCCAGTTTATTAAGAATCTGAGCGTCGCCGAGCTTTCCATTTCGTTAACGGCCCTCCTGGCGCTCTTCTTTATCCCAAGACGCATCGCAAAAGTTGTTCCCCCGCAGCTCATTGTATTGGTACTAGGCACCACTATTGCACTGCTGCTGTTCGGCGATAATCTGCGTTTGGTAGGCCCTATTTCATTGGGTATACCCGATTTCTATCTCCCGTACTTTACCGCTGATCAGGTGACCACCATGCTTATCGATGGCATGGTTCTGGGGACGTTGGGCTGCATTGATGCCCTGTTGACGGCGGTCATCGCAGACAGCCTGACTCGCAATGAGCACAATTCCAATAAGGAGTTGATCGGTCAGGGTATCGGGAACCTGGCCTCAGGCTTTATTGGCGGGTTGCCTGGCGCTGGCGCTACCATGGGAACGGTGGTGAATATCCAGACGGGCGCCCGGACAGCCCTTTCGGGGATCGTGCGCGCCGCTGTTCTATTGGTGGTTGTCGCGTTTGCCTCGGGGTTGGCCTCCAATATCCCTCTCGCCATTCTGGCAGCGATCGCTGTGAAAGTTGGTCTTAGCATATTGGATTGGAGCTTTTTGAAGCGGGCTCACCGTGTCTCGACCAGCGCTACCCTCATCATGTACCTGGTCATTGCGCTGACGGTGTTGGTGGATTTGATGGTGGCGGTCGGCCTTGGGGTCTTTATCGCAAACATTATTACCATCGACAAGCTGAGCCGATTACAAGCGCAGCGAAATATGCAAGTCATCAGTGATGTCGACGACAACATTTCGCTCGACAGCGAAGAAAAGAAAATCCTAGAAAAGAACCGCGGTGACATTGCCTTGTTGTATTTCAGTGGTCCGTTGATTTTTGGTATGTCGAGAGCGTTGGCACGCGAGAGAAACAGCTTGAATGCGTTCAGGAAAATTCTCATCGACCTCACCGATGTGCCGACGCTGGATACGACCATGGTGCTTGCCCTGGAAAATACCATTCAAGACGCTGTGCAAGGTGGCAAGTTGGTCACAACCGTTTGCTCAAATACCAATCGACACACGTCGTTGCACGAGTTTTTGGAATCAAACCAGATTCCGAAATTTACCTCCCGGATCGAGGCATTGACCTGGTTGGCTGATAAGGAAATCTAGGTCAATGCGTTGAGCCCACCCCTTCGGTGAGATGATTGATGGAGCACTTGGCGGAACTCGGCTACCTCGGCCTCTTCCTGTCCGCATTCCTGGCGGCGACGATATTGCCCCTCAGCTCCGAGGTGGTGCTCAGCGCTTTGTTGCTGAGCGGCCTGCCGCCGGTGGTTCTGGTTTCGGTCGCCACCGTCGGCAATGTGCTCGGCTCACTGACCAACTATGCCTTGGGCTATTGGGGGAGTCTGGTGGTGGTCAAGAAGTGGCTGCGGATGTCGGAAGACGACTTTGTCCGGGCCGAGGCGCGGTTTCGGAAGTATGGGATGGTGTCGCTGTGCTTTGCGTGGGTCCCCATTATTGGGGACCCTTTGACCGTAATCGCCGGCGTGTTGCGGATTCGCCTGCGCTGGTTTCTGCTGTTGGTGACGGCGGGTAAACTGATTCGCTATGTCGTCATCAGCTATATGACGCTCGCGTTTCAGTGAGCCATTGTTCTCACATCGCCTGGCGCTTTGCTAAGGCAGTTTCTTCTTGTCGACGGTCCATTCAGGGTGTTCGGCCAGCCCCGGTGGATTGCCGGTAAACAACTTTCCTGCCGTTTCGTCGTCCTTCAATTGCCATTTAAACCAGGCGGTCGCCACTCGGGCAAACTCTCCGCCGTGGGGCTGGCCGTAGGTGCCGCCGTGGCCCACGTCCATATTGCCGACGAACACTGGCACATGGTCAATCTGTTCCACGTCGTTCATGCCATTACCGTAAGCAATGTCGGATTCTCCGCCCAGGAGGTACAGTGTCGGGGTATGGATGTTTTCCAACTGCTTTTTGGTCAGGTTGGGAATGCCGGGCAGTGGATCTTTGGGCGGCTCGTTGAAGATGCCGCTATTGAAGACCCCCAAGGTGCTGACCCGAGGGTCGTCCGCGACGTCCAGCGCCTGCAGTCCGCCGCAGGACATGCCCGCGACGCCGATCTCGGTCGTGTCCAGCGCCTTGTGGTAGGGGCTGTTCTCACTCTCATTCTGTGCGATGGCCCAGTCGATGGCATCGGTCAGTTTGGAGGAGCTGGAGCGCTCTGTCTTCTGCTCACCGTCTTCTGTGGGCATGGTGCCGATGGCGACGACCATGAAGCCGTGGGAGGCGATTTCGTTCAGGAAGTTCACATGCTCCCAGGGGGAGTCGAAGCAGGCGCCATTGCCCCAGACCACAACCGGGAGTTTCTCATCGCTCAGCGCGGCGATGTTGTCGGGCCGGAACAGGGTGTGGGTGGGCAGTGAGGCATCCGTTGCCATAATGGCGCTGTAGGGGCCGGTGCCGCCGTCCTCGACCACCCGTGATGCGATGGTTTCGGCCGAAGCGGAATTTGCCAGGATGCACGACAGCAAAACAATGAGGGCTTTAGCGTTTCTCATGGGACTCGATCTTATTGTTGAGGGTTGGGAGCGGTCATTATGGCGATGAACCAAAACCGAGTCCACTCCCCGGGCATGGATCCGTTCTGAGTCCACTCATACAGCATATTGGCAGTCGAGCCAAAATCGGGCACACTTTGTAAACCAAACGCGCTCGTTTACATGCCGAGGCTCTTAAAAAAGACAATAAATTCAATGCATTACCAAAACACGCGGTCAATTTACGCGCACTACCCGTCAGAAGAACGCGCATGCGCACATTCTGAACCTGCATCACTTTGACGGACGGTCTTCTGCGTCGGCCGTCATTGTGTAGGGCGTTGACACCTATATTAAAAGTCCAGAGGAACTGTATATGTTAGGGAAATATGAGGTTCGAGATGTTCTATCCACACTGTGGATCTTCGTGACAGTTAATTATATCTTTTGCGATATCTTTACCTTACATTACGCGCCCGCTCTAAAAATGTTTATCGAAGGAAAAGCGGGAGATATAGTCATATCTCAACAGTTCCTTCTGATCTTCGCTTTTATACTTGAGATGGCGATGTTGATGATAGTACTGGCAAGGTACCTGCCGTATCGAATCAACCGATATCTTAATATCGCGATTGGCGCCTTCATGTCTTTTCAGCAATCGGCTACGCTCATGCTGGGCGACAATAGTATGCATTATATTTTCTTCAGCGTAATCGAAATTGTAACTACTCTTTCGATTGTATGGCTGGCGCTCAAGTGGAAAGGAGACAAGGAATCTCTTTCATCCTAAAATGCGATTCCGGTCTGGTTTGATGAAGATATTTTCCGAACTTGGAGTCGGAAATTACGTGAGGCTGCTGTGTTCTGTATGGGAACTGCAGAAGAATAAAGGTCATTTCAACGCTCCATCGAGTGTTCACTTACGTAACCAATAATGACCGGTTGTTGATTCTGGATTACGAGTACCCTTACTGAAGGTTTTCCTGGCTAAGCCACGCTCTGTATCACCGCGGTTTAAAAACAACCGTATCAAAATGGGGGTTGGGTTTGAGTGCCTTGATTGAGGCAATACTATCCGTGCGTACTTTGATGTCGGTTCGGCCGGGGTATCGCAGTCCGAGCAGCCATTCGACTTTATCGCGGGTAATCTTCGTATCCTTGGGGGTAAAAACCAGTTCTTCACCATCCATGGTTTCGATGGATATTGGTATGCGATAGGTGCAGGCAATTTCCAGGTAGTCGTGCTGATCGCAAGTGATAGGTTCTCTGCCCTTGGCCGGCGTGTTACTGAACATGATCGGTACCCTACTGTCGATGGTTGCCAGGTTCCACATCCATATAGCCGGCAAGTACTGGTATGTGTCAAGGGATCCATGTTGGTGTGCTGGACGTACGAGGTAACACATAGTTACTTTATCAGCTTACTGCTGATTCCATAGAGGTGGTCTTCGTCCCATGAGTTCCCTGATGTCCAAAGCGCTGCTTATTTTACTGATGTTTGCTACCAGTGCGGCCCTCGGTAACGATAAGGACTGGCGTTCTGAACTGGCGCGCGATGCGGAGCGCCTGCCCAGGTTGCACTCGCTGTTGGTGTTGCATCAGGGCGAAGAGGTGGTCGCGCTGGATATCCGGGGGCCGGGGCTGGATACGCCGGTCAATATCAAATCCCTGTCAAAAACGGTGCTCGCGGCTCTGGTGGGTGTCGGGATTGAGCGTGGGGTTCTGGAGGGGGTGGATCAGTCCATTGTGGAGGCGCTGGGCGATCAGGTGCCGGAGGCGGCCACCGAAGGGGTGGAGCGCATTACGCTGGGCAATCTGCTGTCTCTACAGGCGGGGCTGCAGCGCACCTCCGGGCGCAATTACGGGGCATGGGTCAACAGCGACAATTGGGTGCACCATGTGCTCACCCGGCGGTTTGTGGATAAGCCGGGCGGTCGGATGCTTTACTCCTCCGGTAGTACGCATTTGCTCTCCGCCGCGCTGACCGAAAGCGCAGGGCGCAGCACGCTGGCCTTGGCCCGCGAATGGCTTGGGGAGCCGCTGTGTATCGCCTTTCCCGCGTGGGATCGGGACCCCCAGGGCATTTATTTTGGCGGTAACAATATGCTGATGTCGGTGCGGGAGCTGGCCGCCATCGGGGAGCTGTACCGCAATGGCGGCCGGGTAGGGGAGCAGCGGCTGTTTTCCGAGGGCTGGGTGGACACCTCCTGGACCGGGCGGGGCGAGTCCGCCTATACCGATGATCCCTACGGCTACGGCTGGTTTCTGCGCCCGCTGGGCGGTGAACCCGGCTACTATGGGCGCGGATATGGTGGGCAGTTGCTGTATGTCGTCCCCTCCCTTGAGTTGACTGTGGTGATGACCTCGGACCCGACTCCGCCGTCCCCCGGTTCCCGCTATCTGCGCCAGCAGTTACGACTGTTGGAGCAACACGTGATTCCTGCGCTGCGCCCGTGAAGGCCGCTGCGTTCGCCTTGAGCGGCGGCTATTGCAGGGGGCTATACCGCCCTTTGTGAGAATCTATCACAGATGGCAAATCGATTTGCTATGCTCCAATAGATCCATTCTTGTGCTATACCGTATAGATCATAGCCGCACGTAATCATAAATGAACGCGAAAGGAGCAGATCGATGAGTGACCAGAACGCAGGCGCCGGAAAATGCCCGGTGATGCATGGCGGCGCAACGCTCGCCAGCACGTCCAATATGTCCTGGTGGCCCGAAGCCATCAACCTCGACATCCTTCATCAACACGACCGCAAAACCGACCCCATGGGGGAAGATTACGACTACCGTGAGGAAGTCAAAAAGCTCGATTTTGAGGCTTTGAAAAAAGACCTTCACGCCCTGTTGACCGACAGCCAGGAATGGTGGCCGGCGGACTGGGGCCACTACGGCGGCCTGATGATCCGCCTGGCCTGGCACGCCGCCGGTACTTACCGGATTGCCGATGGCCGTGGGGGCGGTGGCACCGGTAATCAGCGCTTCGCGCCGCTGAACTCCTGGCCGGACAACGCCAGCCTGGATAAGGCCCGCCGTCTGCTGTGGCCGATCAAAAAGAAGTATGGCAACCAAATCAGCTGGGCTGACCTGATTATCCTGTCCGGTAATGTGGCCTATGAGTCCATGGGGCTGCCGACGTTCGGCTTCTCCTTTGGTCGGGAAGATATCTGGCACCCGGAGAAAGACATCTACTGGGGTGCAGAGAAAGAGTGGTTGGCGCCCTCCGATGAGCGCTATGCCAACGTCGACAAGCCGGACACCATGGAAAACCCGCTGGCCGCCGTGCAGATGGGCCTGATCTATGTGAATCCGGAAGGTGTGAACGGCAAGCCGGACCCGGTAAAAACCGGTGCGCAGATCCGGGAAACCTTTGCCCGTATGGCAATGAACGATGAGGAAACCGCGGCCTTGACCGCCGGGGGCCACACCGTCGGTAAATGCCACGGCAATGGTGATGCCGAGGCACTCGGCCCCGAGCCCGAAGGTGCGGATGTGCACGAGCAGGGCATGGGCTGGTACAACGCGAACCTGAAAGGCAAAGCGGCCAATGCGATTACTTCGGGTATCGAAGGTGCCTGGACCACCAACCCCACCCAGTTCGATATGGGGTACTTCAAGCTCCTGTTCGGCTACGAGTGGGAACTGAAGAAGAGCCCCGCCGGTGCCAACCAGTGGGAGCCGATCGACATCAAAGAAGAGGACAAGCCGCTGGATGCCAGCGACCCCAATGTCCGTCGTAACCCGATCATGACCGACGCCGATATGGCGATGAAGATGGACCCGACCTATCGCGCCATCTGTGAAAAGTTCATGAAGGACCCGGACTACTTCCGCGATACCTTCGCTCGCGCCTGGTTCAAGCTGACCCACCGCGACCTGGGTCCGAAAGACCGTTACATCGGTCCGGAAGTTCCGTCTGAAGACCTGATCTGGCAGGACCCGGTCCCGGCCGGCAAGAAAGACTACAACGTGGAGGCGGTCAAAGCCAAAATCGCGGACAGTGGTCTGAGCATCGGTGAGATGGTCAGCACCGCCTGGGACAGTGCTCGCACCTTCCGTGGCTCCGATATGCGTGGCGGTGCCAATGGCGCGCGCATTCGTCTGGCGCCACAGAAAGACTGGGCCGGTAACGAGCCGGAGCGTCTGGCCAAGGTACTGAAGGTGTACGAGAAGATCGCAGCGGACTCCGGTGTGAGCGTCGCCGATGTGATCGTGCTGGGCGGTAGCGTCGGTATCGAGCAGGCCGCGAAAGCCGCCGGTCACAAGGTGAGCGTGCCCTTTGCACCGGGACGTGGCGATGCCTCTGACAAGATGACCGATGTGGACTCCTTTGAGCCGCTGGAGCCGGTCGCCGATGGCTTCCGTAACTGGCTCAAAAAGGATTACATCGTCAAGCCGGAGGAGTTGTTGTTGGATCGCGCCCAGTTGTTGGGCCTGACCGCGCCGGAAATGACCGTACTGATCGGTGGTATGCGCGCTCTGGGTACCAATCACGGCGGTACCAAGCACGGTGTGTTTACCGATCGCGAAGGTCAGCTGACCAACGACTTCTTCGTCAACCTGACCGATATGGCCTATCGCTGGGAGCCCAAGGGCAAGAATCTTTACGAGATTGTTGACCGTAAGTCCGGTGATGTGAAATGGACCGCAACGCGCACCGATCTGGTGTTCGGCTCCAACTCCATCCTCCGGGCCTATGCCGAGGTCTACGCCCAGGATGATAACCAGGAGAAGTTCGTCAAGGACTTCATCGCCGCCTGGACCAAGGTGATGAACGCCGACCGCTTCGATATTTAAGCGGTTGCCCTGAAAAACCCGCGTCGTCTTTCTGGCGGCGCGGGTTTTTTTGTGCCCGGCGTTTGCCTTTTCCGCTCCGGATTGCGTAGTCATAGCGGTATTGATGTGAGATTCTACGTTTTCATAGAGAGCATTCACCGGGAGAGTCAGAGTGCGTCGCGTTTCAACCCAAGTTGTGGTTCCTCTGGCCATTGTGGCCTTGATCGTCCTTTATTTTGGCTGGCAAAGCTGGCGGGGGCCGGAGGTCGAAGGCTATGTCATTGAGCCGGTACCGCTGGTACAGACGGTGGTCGGCACCGGCCGGGTGATGACTGCCTCCCGCGCCCAAGTCGGCAGCGAAATTACCGCCGTGGTGAAGGAGCGCCGGGTACAGGAAGGGGATACCGTTGCGCCGGGGGAGCTGCTGCTGGTGCTGAGCGCGGAAGATATTGCCGCCGAGGTGCGTCAGGCTGAGGCGGCCCTGGAGGAGCTGGTGACCACCCGGCGCCCACAGGCGGCCATTGATCTGGAGCGGGCGGAGTCGGAGCTGGCCCAGGCGCGGCGGGAAACCGCGCGACGGCAAGCCCTGGCAGAGCGCTCGCAGCTGTCCGCCGAGGCGCTGGAGCAGGCGCAAGAGGCCGAACGACTGGCCCAGGCCGCCGTGGACTCGGCGCGCTTGACGGTCTCCGCTCTGGCGCCGGGTAATGTGGAGGAGCGCCGACTGGAGCAGCGCCTGGCCGCGCTGCGTGCCCAGCTTGCCAAAACCGAGGTGCGCTCCGAAGTCGCCGGCACGATATTGACCCGCAATGTCGATCCCGGCGATCTGGTGCAGCCTGGCCGCGTGCTCTTTACCATCGCGCTGGAAGGGGGCATGGAAATCCGTGTGCCGCTGGACGAGCGCAATCTGTCCCGCCTGGCCCTGGAGCAGAAGGCCACCGCCATTGCCGACGCCTATCCGAATCAACCCTTTCCCGCGCGCGTGAAATTTATTGCCCCGAGTATCGACCCGCAAAGCGGCACGGTGGAAGTGCGCCTCGCCGTCGACCCGGTGCCGGCGTTTGTCCGCCAGGATATGACCGTGTCGGTCACCATCGAAACCGGGCGACGAGACAGTGCGCTGGCCGTCCCCAACGATGCCCTGAGGTCGGTACAGGGCCGTGAAGCCGAGCTGCTGCTGGTGCGGGATGGCCGGGTGCAGCGCCAGGCGGTGACCCTGGGGCTGCGCGGATTGGCCATGTCCGAAGTGGAGAATGGACTGAGCGAAGGCGACCGGGTGGTGGCGGATATGGCGACGGAACTGACCGAGGGCAAACGCGTGCGTTTCGTTGAGCGGCAAGCGCCGGTGTCGAGCGACCGCGACAATGCCGCCTCCCGCAATGAATCACCGATGAACTTTGACTGATGGTCCGGCCGAAACGTTTATGGACAGAGTGGACCCTCGCCATCGGCTTTTTGCGCGAGGGGCGCACGCAATCGCTGATGATTGCCATCGGCGTGGCCGTGGGTGTGGCGGTGATCGTATTTATCACCGCGCTGATTCAGGGTCTGCAGAGCAACACCATTGAGCGCACTCTGGGCACCCAGGCCCATATCCGGCTGCTGGCGCCGGAGGAAGTCAATCGGGTGCATCCGGCCTCGCCGGGAACGTTGCAGTTGGTGCTGGAAGACAAGCGCCCGCAGCGCCTGCGCTCGATCAACAATTGGCAGGAAATCACCGCAACCCTCGACCAACTGCCCGGCCTGAGTGCGGTGTCTCCGGTGGTGTCCGGCCCCGCCTTTGTGCGTCGGGGCGAAGCGCTGGAGTCGGTGGCACTGGTCGGCATTGATGCGGAACGCTATCAGCGGATCATTCCTCTGGACGACTACATGGTGGCCGGCGAGTTGCGCGTGGGCGCGGACGACGTGCTGATTGGGGCGCGTCTGGCTGAGGATCTTGGCGTGGGCCAGGGGCAAAAGCTGCGCTTGGAATCCGGCGAGCAGAACGGCGCGGTGGTGAACATTTCCGGCATTTTTGAACTGGGCGTGCGGGAGCTGGATGAGCGCTACGTGTATATGGATTTGAAGCAGGCACAATCGCTGCTGGACTTACCGGGCGGGGTAACGGTGATTGACCTGACCGTGCCGGATATTTTCACTGCGGATCAGGTTGCCGACCGGGTTCAGCGTCTGATCGGCCTGGATGCGCAGAGCTGGATTGAAACCAATGCCCAGCTGATGAACGCCCTGACCGCCCAGAGCCTGTCCACCAATATGATCATTGTGTTTGTGGCCATTTCCGTGGCCTTTGGTATTGCCAGCGTGCTGTCGGTGAGCGTGGTACAGCGCACCCGGGAGATCGGTATTCTGCGCGCGACCGGTGCGACACGGGCCCAGATTTTACGTGTGTTTCTGATCCAGGGGGCGGTATTGGGCATGCTCGGCTCGGTGATGGGCATCGCGGCGAGCTACGGATTGGTGTGGGTATTCAACACCTTTGGCCCGGGACTGTTTTATATTCCGGTGCCGCCGGGCCTGGTGGCGGCCACGCTGCTGCTGGCCACCCTGACCGGGGTACTGGCCGCCGCCGTGCCGTCACGCCGCGCGGCACGACTGGACCCGGTGGAGGCCATTCGCTATGTCTGATACGCCCGAGGAAGTGCTTCGGCTCGACGGGCTCAGGAAGTCCTACAATGTCGGTCAGCCCAATGAAGTGGAAGTGTTGCACGGCCTGGATCTGACCATTGGCCGCAACGATTTTGCCGCGCTGATTGGTCCCTCGGGGTCGGGCAAAAGTACCTTGCTGAATGTGATTGGTTTACTGGACCGCCCCACCCGTGGTGAGCTGTATCTGCTCGGACAGGCCACCAGTGGAATGGACGACTCCGGCCGGACGGCTCTGCGCGGTTCCAGCATCGGGTTTGTATTTCAGTTCCATCACCTGATCAATGCGTTTACGGCCATCGACAATGTCCTGATGCCCCTGATGCTGACCCACGGCAAGCCCGACCAACAGGCTCGGGAGAAAGCGCTGGAGCTTCTGGCCGCCGTGGGGCTGGAGAAATACGCCAATACCAAGCCCAACCAACTCTCCGGCGGCCAGCAACAGCGGATCGCCATCGCCCGGGCGTTGATTACCGAACCGGCGTTGCTGTTGGCCGATGAGCCGACCGGCAACCTCGATACCCAAACCGCCGCCGAAGTGTTTGAACTGTTCCGCAAGGTCCATCGCGACCGCGGCTGCGCGGTCCTGCTGGTCACCCACGACCCCCGGCTGTCCGCCACCTGCGATCGCACGATTAATCTGGTGGATGGTCGTATTGTCAGCGATACTGTCAATGAACCGGGATGACGTTGTCATCCATACCGAGGCGCTGTCAGGTTAACGCAGCGTAAATGGCTTTTTGAGGGGCGCGACAATGGCGGACACAGAGAAAGACGCCGAATCCAATCAGAGCGTGGGTCGGAAGCATGAGCTTCACCAGGAGCTCCCAATGGATTTTCCGGACCCCTTTTTCCGTGGGCTTCACGGAATCATCCGCGTTGCTATTCGAGTGTTGGCGGTGCTGATGGTGCTTGTCATTCTCTGGGGCGTCGGTGATGTTATCTACATCATCTACGAACGATTACTGACTCCGCCGTATCTATTACTCAATATCAACGATATTTTCTATACCTTCGGGGCTTTTATGGCGGTGCTGATTGCGGTCGAGATATTCATCAATATCCGGCTGTACCTCGGCACCAACGTATTCCCGGTCCAGTTGGTGGTCGCCACCGCACTGATGGCAATCGCTCGAAAGGTCATCGTGCTGGATTTCGAAACCCTGACCCCGATGTACCTGATTGGCATTGCGGCGACGACACTAGCCTTAGGCGTTACCTATTGGCTGCTACGGCAAGGGAGTCAGTACCATGATTGGGACGACTGAACCCTTCTTGCGATTCCAATAGGCGTATTCGGTGACGGGTACGACTGGCCGTTCCCCCAGTTCTCCTGGTCGTAAAACTCGGTTATGGAGCGACGCTGGGAATGGTTGTTAGCGTGCCGTCGGTCCGGTAACCACGGGCGTTGGATAGTTGCTCAAGGCGCTCCAATCGTGCCTCGGTGTCCGGGTGGGTGGACAGCCACTCGGGTAGGGCGCCGGCTTGCTGTTGTTCGGCCAGCCAGCGGAACAGTGAGTCTGCACCGGCCACGTGGCCATAGTGGTTGTGCAGCGCTTCCAGGGCCCAGGCATCGGCTTCGCGCTCCATCTTTCGGGAGTAGTCCAGCATCGCAAGTTGGCCACCGGAGCCGGCGAGCCAGTTCAGGTCACCCCGCCCGAAAATCAGTGCGCTGATCAGTCCGAGTCCGGTCTGTCGGGCAGCATTCTGCAGCGGGTGTCGATAGTGGATGTGGGCAATTTCGTGCGCGAGCACAAAGGCGAGGCCCTGTTCGCTGTCTACTTCGTCAAGCAATCCGTCCAGCACAATAATGTGGCCACCGAGCGTGGCAAACGCGTTGACGGTTTCCTGCTCCTGGTGATGAACCACAACATTCAGCTTCGGGTTGAGTCCGCCGGCCCGAGCCAGTTCGTCCGCCAGTGTTTGCAGGTATTCGGTGCGTTCGGTCGGTTCGAGCTGTTCATTCAGGGAGTCGCTGAGCGACTGCTCCCAGGAGAAGGGAATCCAGCGGGCGCTCCAGCCCAACACCAGAATGACCAGCCAGGTCAGCAGTGCCAGGCCGGCGGCAAAGCCCAGCACCAGGAGGATGAAATCCCGCTGCCAACCCTGGGGTTCGTAGTTGATGCCCTCTGGAGGCTGTCGGTTCTGATAACCCATCAGCGCGGTGGAATCAGTGCCGTGCCGTAGGCGAGTACTTCCAGTGAGCCGACGCTATTTTCCCGGCCTCGGCCGGCGATGGCGGCGGTTTCAAATTTGATATTGAACACCCGGTCGGCGCCCAGTGCGGCGGCTTCCTCGCGCAGTCGCAGCAGTGCTTCACGACGTGCCCGGTCGATCAGGGATTCGTAGCTGTTCAGGCGACCACCCACCAGCAACCGCAGGGCGGCGATAAAGCGTTTGAAGTAGTCCACTGATACGACGACGGAGCCCATGACCAGTTGGGTTTGCGGTGGGGTCAGTTCCGGGGGTGGTAGGCGTTCGGAAAAGACCATGACCTGGCCGGGGCGTGTTTCGGCTTCGATAATACGCTGGTAGTGGCGACGCTCGAGAATGCGACCGGAGACAAAACCGGTTGCCAGAAGCACAAGGCCGAATATCAGCGGCCCGAGCAACTGCAGCGACATGAGTGTGTTCATGCGTTCAGTCCTCAAGCACCACGGCGCTGCCGTAGACAAACAACTCGGCGGCGCCCTGGGCGACGGAACTGGTGGAGAAACGCACATTGAGTACGGCGTTGGCGCCAATGGATTCTGCCTGGGCTTTCATCCGCTCAATGGCTTCCTGGCGGGAGTCGTTGAGGAGTTCCGTGTAACCTTTGAGTTCGCCACCAAAGACGTTCTTGAACGAGGCAGCGATGTCACGACCGACGTGCTTGGCGCGCACGGTGCTGCCCTGAACCAGGCCCAGATGATCTTTGACTTTACGGCCCGGTACGATCTCGAGATTGGTAACCAGCATCCATTGAATCCTTGTGTGTTATGGGATTGTCAGGGTGCCAGTATAGCGAAAATTCAGCGGGTTGCAGACGCTATCGTCCTTAAAACGATGCGGGTAACTGAGCCAGCATGTCCCGGCGGGAGTGGATCAACTCTTTGTAGGTTTGCATCATGCTGAAATCGACGGGTTCATCGCTGGCTTTGAGGGCATCGAGTTGGCGCTCAAAGCGGGTGATCTCTCCGATGAGTTTTTCACGGAGTTGCTCGGTCCCCTTGAGCGAGGCGCTGAAGGCGTGGTTGGGTCGGGTCATGGTCAATCTCCTTGCGTGTCCTTTAGTGTTATAGAATAGTCCAATTTCCCCGCGCTGTTCTGTGTTCCAATAGACTGTTTTGTTACCAAAAGGGCCGTTTGGCGCATGGCTCGACTGTGCAGGTTATAAGCGCAAAATCGGGGCCATTCAGCCGTGTTTTTCGAGCCAGGCTTTGGCGTAAAACAACGCGGCGATCGAGCGGCCTTCGCACACTTCATCCTGGATGACCAGCTCCAGCAGGTCGTCGAACGCCACCGGAACCACTTCAATCGGCTCCGGCTCGTCTCCCTCAAGTGATTCCGGGTACAGACCCCGGGCGAGAATCACGTTGATGCCGTGCTCCATATAGGCGGGCGAGAGGTGCATCCGCTTGAGAAAACGCAGATCCCGGGCGCCATAGCCGGTTTCCTCTTTCAACTCCCGGTTGGCGGCATCCAGAATCTCCTCGCCCCGGTCCACGGCGCCCTTGGGCAGCGCCAGGTGATAGTCATCGATGCCGGCGGCGTACTCCCGGATCATCACGACCCGGCCGTCGTCCAGAATGGGCACCATCAGCACCGCTCCGGGGCCGCCCGCACAGAGCTTTTCGTACACGCGTTCCTCGCCATTGCTGAAGCGTAGCAGCAGCTCATCGGCGCGGAAGAGGCGGCTGCGGGCGACGGTGTGGCGCTTTAATATCTCGGGTTTTCTGGGCATACTGGACGTCAAACTCCGTTGTAATAGGCTGTTCCCGGCATGATCAACTGGCAAGAGATCGACACCGTGTTGCTCGATATGGATGGTACCCTGTTGGACCTCCATTTCGACAACTATTTTTGGCTGAATCACCTCCCCAAGCGCTACGCGGAAATCCACGGGCTGGATCAGGCGGCGGCGACCGAATTCCTGATGGAGCGCATTGAGGCGCGCCAGGGCACCCTGGAGTGGTACTGCCTGGAGCACTGGTCCCGTTCCCTGTCCCTGGATATCCGGGGCCTGAAAGAGGAAGTGCGCCACAAGATCCAGATTCGTCCCCACGTGGAAACCTTCCTGACTCGCCTGCAGGAGCACGGCAAGCGCCGGGTGCTGGTGACCAACGCACATCCGCTGAGCCTGTCCCTGAAACTGGAAGAGACCGCCATCGACCGCTGGCTGGATGGTATCATCTCATCCCACGAGCTGAATGAGCCCAAAGAGTCCCAGGCCTTCTGGGATCGGCTGAAGGAGCGAGAGCCCTTCGACCCGGAGCGGACCCTGTTTGTGGACGACACCCCGCGAGTACTGGCCTCGGCCCGGGACTACGGTATCCGCCACCTGCTGTGTATTCATCAGCCGGACAGCCAGAATGAGCGCCTGGTGGAAGATTACCCGGCCATTCACCATTTTGATGAAATTACGCCCCCGGAACGACCGAAAAGCGCATGAGTGAACCTCTGGAGAAAGTCCGAATCGACAAGTGGCTATGGGCCGCCCGGTTTTACAAGACCCGCAGCATCGCCAAGCAGGCCGTCGAGGGCGGCAAGGTCCAGTGCGACGGGCAGCGGGTGAAGCCGAGCAAGGATGTGACTCTGGGGCTGACCCTGAAAATCCGCCAGGGTTTTGATGACAAAACCGTGGTGATCAAAGCGCTGTCGGACCAGCGGCGGGGCGCGCCCGAAGCCCAGTTGCTGTACGAGGAGACCGCCGAGAGCATCGCCCTGCGCGAAGAGCGGGCGGCGCAACGCAAGGCCGGTGGGCTCGCCGGTCAGATCATCAGCGACCACCGGCCCAACAAGAAGGAGCGCCGCCAGATTCACCGCTTCCGGCGTCAGGAACTGGATCCATAGCGCGCCTGCCGGCGCCTCCCGGTGCCTTATCCACCCTCTCATCACTACTGAATTGGACTACAACACCCCATGTTCGATAACGACCTGCTGCACCGCTTCCTGTTCGACGAATGCGACGTTCGAGGAGAAATTGTCACCCTCGGCGCGAGCTACCGGGAAGTGATGAATAATAACCCCTACCCGGAGGGCGTGCGCGAGCTGCTCGGAGAGTTTCTGGCGGCGGTGGCGCTGCTGAGTAGCACCCTGAAGTTCAATGGCATGATCAGCCTGCAGGCCCAGGGCGACGGGGCGGTCAGTATGGTGATGGCCGAGTGCGACCATCACAAAAACCTGCGCGGCATCATCCGGCTGAAAGACAGCGCTGACCGCCCTCAGGGGCGCGGTGTGGGCGAACTGCTGGGCAAGGGCATCATGGCCATCACCATCGAGCCGGAGCGCGGTGAGCGCTATCAGGGGGTGGTGCCCATGGACAGCGACAACCTGGCCGAGTGCCTTGAACACTACTTCTACCAGTCCGAACAGCTCAAAACCCGGCTGTGGTTCGCCACCGGCGAACATGCCTGTACCGGGCTGATGCTCCAGGCGTTGCCGACCCAGAAGCACGCGGACCCGGACGAAAACCGGGACCACTGGGAAACCCTGGGAACCCTGGCCTCGACGGTCAAGGACGAGGAACTGCTGGGGCTGCCCCATGCTGATGTCCTTTATCGGCTGTTCAACGAATACCAACTGCGCCTGTTCGACCCCAGCGAGCTGCGCTTTCGCTGCAGTTGTTCCCGCGAGCGCAGCGCCAATGCGCTGCTCTCCCTGGGCCGTGAAGAGGTGGACCAGTTGCTGATCGAGCAGGGGGGCAAAATCAGTATCGATTGCCAGTTCTGCAATCAGCACTATTCCTTCAATGCGGGCGATATTCAGGCGCTGCTGGGCGACCAGACGCTGCACTGAAAAAATCTTTATTGTCACCTTGACAATATCGCAAACCGGGTCTTATACTCATTATTACCATAAGCGATGTCCTTGGTATGGCGTGGGTCCGTCCCCTTTCAGGGCTCCCGCCCAGGCTGCAGGCACCCCTTGCGGCCGCCAAGCAGAGCTGTGTCTTGGTAGACGTTGTTTTGGTTGTATCTTTTGTTCTCTCCATGTTTCGCCGGGCTGCGTCAGTAGCCCGGCTTTTTTCTTTCTGGCGTCCCGATTTTGATCTTCACTGGAAGAAGCTTCACAAAACATATTGAAACCGGTTACAAAAATGCGCACAATACGAGCCTGATTGGTGCATTAAACCGGTTATTCTGCGGTAAACCGTTTACATATTGCACTGGTCAGCGCTGCTGTGGGCATCGCCAGGACCGGCGCTTGCGCGCGGTGAGCTTTTTACCCAAGCTGTTGTACCCTTTCACCCCGGCTGCTTTCAGCCGGGGTGCTTTATTTTAGGGCTCGGATTTTAGGGGCCGGATTTCAGGGATGCTCTGCCCGGCGTTGATGGGTAAACTGTCCGCGACCAGAGGGCCTCTCTCTGCTTTTGACACTCTCTGTTTCTGACACTGTGAATGACTGGAACACACCGGATATGACTCAAACGATCAAGGACGCGGCCGAGCGTCTCGAACGCTGGATTGCCCGCGAATCATTGCCGCTGTGGCAGCGGGTTGGCCTGAGCCCCGAGCATGGAGGCCACTGGGAGGCGTTGAACGCCGATGGCTCGATTGATCTTCCCTCCAATATCCGGGTGCGGGTCCAGGCCCGCCAGGCGTTCGCCTTTGCGTTTTCCACCGTACGCGGCTGGTGCGACGGTGAGGCCATGGCCCGCCAACTGATGCGCTTTGTGGCCGAGCGGACGGCCCATCCCCACGCCGGGGGCGGCTTTACCCACCTGATGAATCCGGACTTTCAGGTTATTGATCAGAAGCAGGATCTGTACGATCACGCGTTTTTCCTGCTCGCCTATGCCTGGTGTTATCGGGCGTTTGGCGACCGGGCCTATCTGGACGGCGCCGAAGCCCTGACGGCCCACCTGGACCGGCACTTCGCCTCGGTGCATGGTGGCTGGACGGAAGGCGACTACGACTATGCCCAGCGCCGCCAGAACCCCCATATGCACCTGTTCGAGGCCATGATGGCGCTCTATGAGGCCAGCGGCGACGGTAAATGGCTGGCTCGGGCCGGTGAGCTGTTCGCTCTGTTCCAGACCCGCTTTTTTGACCCGGAGCGGGGGGTGCTGTTCGAGTTCTTTGAAGAGGACTGGCGCCTGAAACATGCGCCCGAGCAGGCACCGGTGGAGCCGGGGCACATGTTCGAGTGGGTGTGGCTGTTGGACTGGTACCACCGCCTGAGTGGGCACCCGGTAGAGGTCTATACCGAGGCGCTGTATCGCCAGGGGCTGGCCATCGGCCGGGTGGCGTCCGGTCTGGTTCTGGATGAGGTGCTGCCGGATGGCACACCACTCAAAAACAGCAAGCGCTGCTGGGGGCTGACCGAGCTGATCAAAGGCAGCCTGGTGCGCGCCCGCGCCGGTGACCCGGAAGCGGAAGCCCGGGCGGTTCAGGCGATTGATGATCTTTTCGCTTACTACCTGACCGCAACCACGCCCGGTGCCTATGTCGATCAGCGCGGTGCCGATGATGAGGTGGTGCTGGACAAGGCGCCCGCCAGCACCCTGTATCACCTGGTGGTGCTGGCGGCGGAAGTGGCGGACTACGCCAGAGGTCGGGCCGGTGGCTAGCGCCGCACGGGCGCTTCAGGCCCCGCATTTCTAGGGAGCGGGAGTCACCTTTTTGGGAGTGTTGGGCAGCTCGGCGCCCGGTGCCGGGGCGGTGCTTTTGCGGATAATGAATTCCGTCGGTAGCACGCACTCGGTCTGGGTCAGGGGCTCGCCTTCAATGATCTTGAGCAGCATGTCCATCGCCATTTTGCCCATTTCCTCGGCGGGCTGGGACATGGTGGTCAGGCTCGGGTCGGTGTACTTGGCGTAGGCGATGTCGTCAAAGCCGGTGACCGACATATCTTCCGGCACCCGGATGCCCTGGGACTTCAACGTCTGGATGGCGCCAATGGCCATTTCGTCATTGGTGGAGAAGATGGCGGTGGGCCGGTTCTTCATGTGGCAGAACTGGAAAGCGCTGTTCAGGCCCGACCACATGGTGAAGTCGCCTTCGGCCACCAGGTCCGGATCGAACGGGATGCCGTGTTCGGCCAGGCTTTCTTTATACCCTTTCATCCGATCGATGGCGTGTGGGTTGTCTTTCAGACCCGAGATGGCGCCGATGCGTCGGTGCCCCAGAGAGATCAGGTAATCCACGATGGTTTTTGCCGCACCCCGGTTGTCGATGCGCACCGACGGGCCGGTGGTGTACTCACAGCCGCAGGCATTGACCGTGGCGATATCCGGCGGAATCACATTGTGGGTTTTTTCCGAGTGGGGGCGCAGTTGCAGGAGGCCGTCCGCCAGCCGGGTTTCCACCCGGCGGATGTACTCCAGCTCACGCTCCGGCGTGCCCCGGGTATCCCCGAGCAGGACCGCGTAGCCCTTTTGTTGGGCGCGATCCTCGATGGCGCGGATGACCAGCGAATAAAACGGGTTGGCGATGTCCGGGACCAGTACCACGATGGCGTAAGAGCGCGCCGAACGGAAGTTGCGGGCCAGCATATTGGGTCGGTAGCCGACCTTTTCGATGGCGCGGTGCACCTTGTTCATGGCCTCTTCAGAGACCTTTTCGGGCATGCTCAGGGCACGTGAAACCGTGGCGACGGAGACACCCGCCTCGCGGGCGACATCTCGAATGCTGGACATAGCGCAACTCGTTTATTGGATTGGAACGGCCGACAGGTCAGCCGTACAAGGTACCGTATTCCGCCGCTGGCGCCAATCCCTTCGCATCAGCTGTCGCTGACCCCCGCATCGCGGCGGCGCTGGCGTAATTCATATTCTATCTGATTCATGCGCTCGGCGTTTAACGGATACACCACCAGCAGCAGAATGGCCAGAAAGGCGAACAGGGCCGGAATCCAGCTCATCAGGTGCACCATGCCGGCGGTGGCTGCCTTGATGGTCTCCGGGTCGGTGCCCACGTAGCCGTAACCGGCCAGTACCACCAGCACCAGGGCCCCGGCAAAGCCGCCGCCGGTTTTCTGGATGAACGTGCCCGCCGAGTAGAACAACCCGGTGGCGCGGCGCCCGTGTTTCCATTCCGAGTAATCGGCGGTGTCGCCGAGCATGCTGAAGGTGAGCACCGGCATAAAGGCGGCGAAGAATTCCGCAGCGCCACCTAGCAAGTAGACCCAATAAATCCGCACTTCCAGACCGTCTTCCAAAAGTGGAATCCAGGAAAGGTTCAAGTTGAACACCCAGAAACCATCGGGAGGGAGGTAGAAAAGGCCACAAGTCAGTATTCCACTGACCGACAAGGAAATGATAAACAGGGTTTTCTTGCCCAGCAGGCGGCCCAGGTAGCCGGCGGTCAGCGCCGCGACAATGGATACCGCCAGCAGCACCATGAAATAGATTCCGGCCAGGGCTGCATCGCCCACGTAGTGAGTGAAGTAGTAGGCGATCACGCCGTACTTGATGCCGTTAAACAGCATGGTCAGAAAACCCAACCCCAGAACCATCAGCCAGGGCTTGTTGGTGAGCAGGTCGATCAGGTCCCGCTGAGAGGGCGTGGTGGCGCTCTCGGGCATGCGGATCAGACGCCGCACAAAGTAGCCGGTCGCCGCAAGCACCAGCAGTGAGACGATGCCGGTGATGGTCGGATCGAGCTGATAGCGTGCGTCGGGCTCTTGGGTGACAGCGTAAAAGAAGGCCGAAATCGCCATCAACGGAACAATGATCAGCGGCAGGTTGAACGCCAGATCTTTCAATTCCTTGCCGAGAGAGGCCTGGTTTACGGCGGATTCCACCCTCTCGCGGGTGGTGACAAAAGTGATGATACAGAGGGTGACCAGCAGTGCCGCGAACACATACATGGTCCGCTGATACCCTTGGGCGGAGTCGCCCTGACCGAAATATTCCACCATCATGGGGGTGAACCCCATCACCAGAATACCGCCCAGAAAGGCGCCGGCAAAGCGGTAGCCCGACAGCACGCTGCGCTCATTGTGGCTGGGGGTCATCACGCCCATCAGGGCCGAGTAGGGCACGTTGTTCACCGTATAGGCCAGGGTCAGGCCGATATAGGTGAAATAGGCCCAGGCGAGCTTCATGCCCGGGCTCAGGTCGGGGGCGGTAAAGGCCAGGACCATAAACAGGCCCAGCACCGGGGCGGACCAGAGAATCCAGGGGCGGAAGCGCCCGTGCCGGGATTGGGTGCGGTCCGCCACCATGCCCATCACGATGTCGGTCATGCCATCCGACAGGCGCACCAACAGCAGCAGCAATGCGGCGGCCGCGGCGGAAATGCCCAGAGTGTCGGTGTAGAAAATGGCAAGATACGCCAGCGCGCCGCGCCATACCAGGTTCGCGGCGGCATCGCCCATGGCGTAGCCGGACTTTTCAAGAATCGATAGCTTGTGCTGGGAAGGTTCGTTCACTGAACACCTCATTATTTATTATGGGATTGTTGTTGGACTCGGAGCCTGTGCCGATAGTGGGTTGCGCCGGCGGGCGGCCTCCCTCAGGCTCTCAGGACGCGCGATGTGGTCCCTGCGACTGTAAGCGGGAGCTAGGATAATCGCCTCCCCCGCGCTTGTACAGCCGGATGAGAGGTTGAGCGCCAGCGATCGGTGGGTAGTGGGAGGGTGGCGCTTGCAATACGTCATGGAACCGGTTACATTTGCGCATCTTTCGGCGTTCATCCGGCATTTTGTTCTGCTGTGAGCGGCTATGACAAACGGGGCGACGCAAGCGGGCGGTCGCCTCGTCAATAATAATGGGACTTTTCACTATGCAGTTTAATCTCGCCCCCCTGGATCTCGCGATCATCCTGCTGTACGGCGTTGCCACACTCGGGGTAGGGCTGTGGGTATCGCGGCGGGCCTCGGACAATATCCGCAGTTATTTTCTAGGCGGTAACAAGCTGCGCTGGTATTACCTGGGTATTTCCAACGCCTCGGGGCAGTTCGACATCAGCGGTACCATGTGGCTGGTGTCCCTGCTGTTCATCTACGGCCTGACCAGCATCTACATTCCCTGGCTCTGGCCGGTGTTCAACCAGGTGTTCCTGATGGTGTTTCTCTCGGTGTGGTTGCGCCGCTCCGGGGTGATGACCGGGGCGGAGTGGATCACCTTCCGGTTTGGCGACGGCCTGGGGGCACGCCTGTCGCATCTGAGTGTGGTGGCCTTTGCGCTGATTGGGGTGTTGAGTTTCCTGGCCTACGGTTTTATCGGTATCGGTAAATTCGCTGCTGTCTTTCTGCCCTGGCAGCTGCACCCGGATCAGTACTGGAACGAAATCTATTACGGCCTGATCATCACCGCGGTCACCACCGTGTATGTGGTCAAGGGCGGTATGTTCAGCGTGGTATTCACCGAGGTGCTGCAGTTTTTCATCATGACCATTGCCTGTGTCGCGGTGGGCATCATTGCCATGCAGCAAGTCTCCCCCGAGGTGTTGCAGGCAATCATTCCGGATGGCTGGACCAGTGTGGGCATCGGCTGGACCCTGGATATCGACTGGGGTGGGACCCTCGAGGCGGCCAACGCCCGCATCGCCGCCGATGGCTACGAGCTCTTTGGGGTGTTCTTCATGCTGATGTTGCTCAAGGGGATTCTGGTGAGCATGGCTGGCCCGGCCCCCAACTACGATATGCAGCGTATTCTCTCGGCGCAGTCGCCCATCGAGGCGGCCAAGGTGAGCTGGTTTGTGAATGTGGTGATGCTGTTTCCGCGCTATATGCTGATTACCGGCCTGACGGTGTTGGCGCTGGCGTTTTTCATGGACGACCTGCGGGCCATGGGCGGTGCGGTGGATTTTGAGCAGATACTGCCCCTGGCCATGAAGCACTACGTCCCTACCGGTCTGCTCGGGTTGTTGATTGCCGGCTTGCTGGCCGCCTTTATGTCCACTTTCGCTGCGACCACCAATGCGGCCCCGGCCTATGTCGTTAACGACATCTACAAGCGGTATATCAACGATGAGGCGGAGCCCAAGCGCTATGTGTACCTTAGCTACATCGTGTCCATCGCCTTTGTGGTGGTGGGGGTCGGTATCGGGCTGTTTATTCCCACGCTGCACGAAATCATTTCCTGGATCGTCAGTGGGCTCTACGGTGCCTATGCCGCCTCCAATGTGCTCAAGTGGTATTGGTGGCGCTTTAACGGTTACGGCTATTTCTTCGGCATGGTGGTGGGGTTGATCATTGCCCTGGCGTTGCCGGCCCTGACCGACCTGGACCCGCTGTACGCCTTCCCTTACATGTTGGCGGCCTGTCTGCTGGCCTGTGTGTTGGCGTCCCTGCTGACCGCGCCGGATGATATGGAGGTGCTCAAGCGCTTCTATGTGAAGGTGCGCCCCTGGGGCTTCTGGGGGCCGGTACGCGAGGCGGTGCAGGCCGAGCACCCGGGGGTGAAGGTCAATCCACACTTTGCCCGGGATGCGCTGAATGTTGTGGTTGGCGTGGTGTGGCAAACCGCCCTGGTGGCGATGCCGATTTTTATGGTGATCCAGCACTGGCAGGAGTTCGCGCTGGCGACCCTGGTGGTCGTGCTGACCAGTCTGTTCCTGTGGCGCAACTGGTGGTGCAAGCTGGAGGATTATCCGGACGATATGCCCGCCGATGTGGTGCAGGAGGCGGATGCCCATATCGTGTCCCGGCACTGATCTGTGGGCCATTGCGGCGACTCAACGATTTGAGTTGAGTCGTATTGACCATCAGATTGAAGGCAGACCTTGCAATCTGTTTTGTAACCGATTACATTGAGTGGCATTGTGGCGCCGAATAAACCCAGCCGGTACAGCGCTCCAGTTGCCGAATACGAGTATCGAACAACGCCGGGCGTTTTCACCTGTCCGGCCAACCGTCAGGACCCCTTGTACATGAACGATTTCAACCACGCTGTCCGCTCGCTGCTGAGCGACCATGAAACCCTGATTACCCGCAAGAACCAGCCCGCCCCGGGTGGCAATGGTATTTACCAGCGTTGGCAATCCCCGATTCTGACCGCCGCGCACACGCCGGTGTTCTGGCGCTATGACCTGAACCCGGCCAGCAATCCTCACCTGATGGAGCGCCTGGGGGTGAATGCCACCTTCAATTCCGGCGCGCTGTACTGGAAAGGCAAGTACCTTCTGGCGGTACGTGTCGAAGGGGATGATCGAAAATCCTTTTTTGCGATCGCCGAAAGTCCCAACGGGGTGGACAACTTCCGCTTCTGGGATTATCCGATCACTCTGCCGGAAACCGAGCGGCCCGATACCAATGTTTACGACATGCGCCTGACCGCCCACGAAGATGGCTATATCTACGGCCTGTTCTGTACCGAACGCAAAGACCAGAGCCGGCCCGATGATCTGTCCGCCGCCGAGGCGCAGTGCGGCATAGCGCGCACCAGGGATCTGGTGAACTGGGAGCGGCTGCCGGATCTCATCACCTATTCCGGCCAACAGCGCAACGTGGTGCTGCATCCGGAGTTTGTCGATGGCCAATATGCCTTGTACACCCGGCCGCAGGACGGCTTTATCAGTGTGGGTAAGGGGGGCGGTATCGGCTGGGGCCTGTGCGCTTCCATGGAAAACGCCGAAATCAAAGCGGAAGTGATTGTCGATGGCAAGGAGTACCACACCATCAAAGAGGTGAAAAACGGTCAAGGTCCTGCGCCCATCAAAACGGAGCACGGCTGGCTGCATCTGGCTCACGGGGTGCGCAACACCGCCGCGGGGCTTCGCTATGTGTTGTACGTTTTCATGACCGAGCTGGAGCGCCCCTGGGTGGTCACCCATCGTCCCGGCGGTCATTTCATTGCGCCTCAGGGTGATGAGCGGGTGGGGGATGTCTCCAACGTGGCGTTTGCCAATGGCTGGATCGTCAACGACAACCACGAGGTGTTCATCTATTACGCCTCATCCGATACCCGCATGCATGTGGCGACATCGACCGTCGACAAACTGGTGGATTACGCGCTCAATACGCCAGAGGATGGGTTGCGCTCTGCGGCGTCGGTGGCGACCCGAAACGCATTGATTGAGGCCAATCTCTCGCTGCTGGAAGGAATGAACAACTGATGGCGTTATACGAGCCCGCAGTGAAAAGCCCGTTGTCGGAATTGAGTCATGAGTTCCGCTCGGAATTGCTATCGATTGCCGACTGGTGGTTGGCCTATGCTCAGGACCAGGAGCGCGGTGGCTTTTACGGTGAAGTGGGAGTCGATAATGTGCCGGTGCCGGACGCCGACAAAGGTGTGGTACTGAATACGCGCATTCTGTGGTTTTTCAGCGAACTGGCCAGTGAGGTGGATGACCCCCGTTATCGCGAGGCGGCGGAGCGC
Source organism: Marinimicrobium koreense (assembly GCF_003762925.1). Classification (NCBI taxonomy): domain Bacteria; kingdom Pseudomonadati; phylum Pseudomonadota; class Gammaproteobacteria; order Cellvibrionales; family Cellvibrionaceae; genus Marinimicrobium; species Marinimicrobium koreense. The sequence goes on along the minus strand of NZ_RJUK01000002.1, from coordinate 475,659 downwards.
GGTTACCGTTATCTTCTCGCTCACTTTCTGGATGAAGCCCACGGCGGCTTTTTCTGGACTCTGGATGCAGACGGAGCGCCCAAAGACACCAAAAAGCAGGTGTACGCTCAGGCCTTTGCGATCTACGCTCTGGTCGCCTATTACCAGTTGACCGGCGAGCCCCAGGCTTTACAGCAGGCGCAGCAGACGTTCGACCTTCTGGAGCGTCACACTGTCGATCCTGCGAAGGGCGGTTATCTGGAAGCGTTCAATCGCCAGTGGGGCGCGCTGGATGATGTGCGCTTGAGCGACAAGGACCTTAACTTCCCCAAAACCATGAACACCCATCTGCATGTGGTGGAGGCATACACCACTCTCTATCAGGTGGATGCGCGCGCTTCAGTCGCTGACGCACTGCATTACGCGATTGATTGTTTTGATCGTCATATCATCAACAAAGATAACTTCCACCTGCGCATGTTCATGGATCACGACTGGCAGGATCATTCGCCCGGTTATACCTACGGGCACGACATCGAGTGCAGCTGGTTGCTGGCAAAAGCCACCGAGTCCCTTGCCGATGCAGCGGTCAGCGAGCGCCTGAAACCGAGTGTTCTCGGCACCGCCTACGTCTGTCTGCGCGAAGCCATGGGTGAGCACGGCGAAATGTACGACGGCTTTGAGTTTGCGACTCAGGCGTTCAATCATGAAAGGGTCTGGTGGGTGCAGGCCGAGGCCATGGTGGGTTACTACAAAGCCTATACCCTGTCCGGTAACGAGGATTTCCTGGCGACAACGGAACGACTCTGGTCGTTTATCAAGCGCTATCACAGGGCTGAAAACGGCGAGTGGTTATGGCTTTCGACGCTGGATGATCAGAATCACGCGCCTTCGTACAAGCTCGGCCCCTGGAAGGGCCCGTACCACAATGGTCGGGCCATGCTGGAGATGCTGCGGTTGCTCCAATGATACCGTCTGGTGGATAGTGTCGGATTACGCTTTGCTCCGAAGCGTCGGACCGATCCGACCTACGGTTTCCAAAGGTGCCAGGCCAAGACCAGGACGATGGCCCATCCGCTGATGGCCAGCACCGGCCACACCCATTCGGGTCGCCGTTGCAATATGGGTAGCCCCGCGTCTCGCGTCCACCGCGGGTTGGGCCGCTGAAGATCCTGCCACCATTCGGAAAGAGCATCGTAGCGCTGTTGAGGCTGAAGGCTCAGGGCTTTCTCCAGCGCTTTGTCCAGCCACAACGGCACCATCGGGTTGTGATGGCGAGCGGGCTGATAGCGTAACTTCTGCAACTGGCGTTCGTTCAACGCTTTGCCATAAGCGTCGCCGTACGGCTTCTGGCCGGTGAGCATTTCGTACAACAATACGGCGAGGGAAAATTGGTCGGAACGCGGGCCGGTTTGGCCACCGTAGCGATATTCCGGGGCAGAGTAATCCATGGTTCCCAGAATCTTATCTCGGGTAAAGGGGGCCTCCAGCTCTTCCACGCTGGCGACCCAGCAGGAACCGAAATCCACGATCACTGGTCCCTTCGGTCCCATAACAATATTGTCCGGCTTGATGTCCTGATGCAGGGTCTCCTTTCGATGAAAGGAGCGTATACCCTTGATCAACTGCCCGGTAATGTCCACCGCGTCATTGATTGCCAGAGGTCCGCGTTCGGCCATCAATTGCCCGAGCGTTGGCCCGGGTATGTACTCGGTCAGATAGTACAGACACGAACGGGGCTCGGGGCCCGACATAACCTTGGCGACCTGAGGGCTTTGAATCCGAGCGCCTATCCAGGCTTCCATCACAAATCGTTCGAGGTACGCAGGGTCGTCGCTGTATAAAACCGAGGGGGTTTTCATGATCATCCTTCGCCCGGCGTCGTCCTGCACCTGGTAGACCTGGCTTCGGTTGGACTCGTGCAGTGGTTTTTCCACCCGCAACCCATCCAGGGTCTGCCCTGTATCGAGTAATGGCGGAAAAGGCAGTCGCGCCAGTACGTCCATGGCGTCATCCTGATTGGCGTGTCCCAGTTGCCGGACCGCGGCTACCTGTATGCTCAGATTGTCATCACTGCCATTGTCGAGCGCAGCTTTACTGGCTTTCTCCACCAGTTGCTGCGGGTGATCGCAGTGGGTTTTGATCAGCACGCGCAGGCGGTCTTCGGGCAGGTGATCGTGGATGCCATCGCTGGTCAGAATGAATACATCGCCAACGTGTACTTCCAGGGTGTGAAAATCCACCTCGACGCCAACGTCGGCGCCGAGTGCCCGGCTCAGGTAGGTTTCTTCGCGGCTGAGTGATTGGCAGTGGTCCCGGGTGAGTTGTTCGAGTTGGCCGCTGCGCCAGAGGTAAATGCGGGTGTCGCCGACGTGAAAGAGGTAGGCGTTGTTGCCTTTGAGGATGAGGGCGCTGAAGGTGGTAAGCAGCCCTTCACCGCGCACGCTGTTGCGACTTAGGCCCCAGAGGCTACGATTGAGCGATTGCAGTACTCGCTGACCGGATTGCCGTGTGCTCCAGGTGTCGGGGGTGGCGTAGTAGTCGGTCAAGAATCCGGTTATGGCGGTCTGGCTGGCTTCGCGCGCGGCGGCGCTGGAGCTGACGCCATCGGCGATGGCAATGGCGATGCCTTTGTGGGTAAGCGCCGCGCCATCGGGCAAGCGCGCCCCAATGGTATCCTGATTTTCGCCTTTGCGTCCGCCATCACTGTACTGGGCAAAGTCGATGGTTATTTTCGATTTTATATGGTCCATAAATTCTAGGGTGGTAGCTGGAAAGTACGGACGCTCGTGGGGTATACCGTTTGTAGACCCGCCGTAAACCCATCCATGGGGGCTTCTCGTCGGCTCCCTGCCTCCGAGAGTCTACAAACGGTATACCCCACGAGCGCCCTCCGTGCCATCTATTTGGCTTTTTTAGATTGGATCATCGGTGCTTATTCGCTGGCACTGAGGGTCGGGACAGGGTGAGGCCTTTGGAGACTCTCGGAGACGGTGGCTTTTCGAGTAGGTCGGATTAGCGCAGCGTAATCCGACAATTTACCCCCGGAGTCATTCTGTCGGATTACGCTGCGCTAATCCGACCTACGCCAATCACCCCGCTCCGACCCGGACTTCCTACAACCTAATAAGCCCAAAACATCAAGTCAGCTCAATCTTCTGCAAAGTACCATCGGCCATCATCTCGCTCATATGGCCTTTGGGTTCGGCCAGCATCTGGACGAGGAAAAAGGTCGCTACAGCCGAGGCGCCGATCACCAGAAAGAACGTGCTCGCATCCATAAAGCTATAGGCCGTCAGATAAGTGACCGCACCCACGTTTCCGTATGCGCCGGCCATGCCCGCGATCTGGCCGGTCATGCGACGCTTCACCAACGGCACCATGGCAAACACCGCGCCTTCGCCCGCCTGGACAAAGAAAGAACAGCACATCACCGCCATTACCGCCAGCCACACCGGCCAGCCGCCGCCGACCTGGGAGAGGACGAAGTAACCCACCGCCAAGCCGCCGATGAAGATGGACATGCTGCGTCGACGACCGAAGTTGTCGCTGATCCAGCCACCGCCCGGGCGGGCCACCAGGTTCATAAAGGCGAAGGCGCCACCAAGCATGCCCGCTTCGGCCAGGCTCAGTTGCGTGAAGGTTTCCAGAAAGAAGGCCGGCAGCATGGAGACCACCGCCAGCTCGGAGCCGAAGGTGACGAAGTAGGCCCAGCTCAATACCGCGACCTGCTTGAACTCGTACTTGTCGTGCTCCGGTACGCCGTGTTTGAGCATGTCTTTGTTCACCCGATAGATCTGGCTGAACTGGAATATGAACAGGCACAGGAGGACCAGGTACATCAGGTAGACCGAGCTCTGGGTGAGCAGGCTGATGTTGGACGGGCCCAGGCGCCAGGCCAGTACGGCGAGGATGGCGTACATGGGGACGTTCATCGCGATGTAAAACCAGAAGTCACGCTTGCTGGAGACTTCCAGGCCGCCGGATTTTTTTGGTTTGAAATAGGTGGAGCCTTTGGGGGTGTTGCGCGCGCGCCAGTAGAAAATGCCACCGTAGACAATGGCAATAAGGCCGGTGCAGGCAATGGCTGCGCGCCAGCCACCGAGGCTGCCGAATACCACTACGGCCAGGGTGGGCAGGGTAAAGGCCGCGGCGGCGGAGCCGAAGTTGCCCCAGCCGCCATAGATACCTTCCGCCAGGCCAACCTGCCGGGCTGGAAACCACTCGCCCACCATGCGGATACCGATTACGAAACCGGCACCGACAAAGCCGAGCAGAAAACGGGTCAGCGCCAATTGCTCGAAGGTCTGTGAGGCGGCAAAGGCCAGGCACAGCAGCCCGGAGCAGGCGAGCAGCCCGGAGAACACGTTTCGTGGGCCGAACTTGTCCACCAGAATCCCGATCACGATGCGGGCCGGGATGGTCAGGGCGACGTTGAGAATCAGCAGCGCTTTCCACTGGGCACCGCTCATGTCGAGGGTTTCAGTGATCAGGGGCTTCAGAGGGGCGTGACTGAACCACACCACAAACGACAGAAAGAAGGCAAACCAGGTCAGGTGCAGGACCCGGATGGAGGGCTGGGAAAAATCCAGCGGGTTCAGTTTGTTCAGGCTCATAAGACATCAATCCAGAGTATGGGGCCGGGTTGTCAGGGGCATGCCCGAGGGGAGTGAACCGCTTTGGGGCACGCATTGCGCTGCAGGGGTGATCATCTGTTGTGCTTGAACACGCGAGGTCGATAACTAACACGCAGCGCGACCGGGGCTGAAGTTGCAATGCCTATGCCAAATAAAATAATTTTTTAACGCCTTGTTTTTAAAGATGTTTTCGAATCGGACGGCGGAGATGGCTGATCCGGAAGCGTGAGTTGCCGCGCTGTCGGAGTGCGGAGCCGGTTCAGATTGGTGCATGGTCAGGCGCTGTGACGGGTTCCGGAAGTGGTTTTCTGTGGCTGGGGATGGATCGAAACTGGCGCATAAATCTTCTGCACTGCTCAGTGACTCAAAAAGGGGCGTCGAGTAAAACAACGGGGAGGGATTTTCATTTCTTTAGTTATGTTATACCATAACAAAACTAGATGAATCGTATACCCCGGAGGTTGTTGTGCAGAAGAACTGGTTGCAATGGAGCGGTGTTGGGCTGTTGTGGGCCGGGTTGCTCTCCCCGAATGTCCTGGCGGAAACCTTGAGCGGTGAAGTGCGAGACGCCAACGGTCAGCCCGTAGCTGGCGCCGTGGTTGAATGGGTGGGCAGTAACCGGAAGACCAAGACCGATGCCGCCGGTCGTTTTTCGCTGGAAGATCTGCGTGGTGAGGAAGTGGAGCTCCATATTATGGCGCCCCGGTTTGTGCATCAGCAGCTGCATGTCGATCTCGATGAGGGGCCGGTGACCATCCAATTGCGGCCCACCCGCATAGAAGTGATCGAAGTGGTGGCTCTGCCCTGGCACGCTTCCACCCTGGAGTCCGCCCAGCCAGTCAATGTGATTGCCGGTGATACCCTCGCCCGTCAGCAGGCCTCCACGCTTGGGGAGACCCTGAAGAATGAGGTGGGGGTGCACACCAACTACTATGGGCCGGTGGCAAGTAGCCCGGTCATTCGGGGCTTAAGCGGCCCCCGGGTACTGATTACCCAGAATGGCCTGGATGCCGGGGACGTATCCCGGGTGGGGCCGGATCATCTGGTGACCACCGAGACCTCCACGGCGGAGCAGGTGGAAGTGCTGCGCGGGCCGGCCACGCTGTTCTATGGCAGCGGGGCGATCGGCGGGGTGGTCAATATCGTCGACGGCCGGGTGCCGACGGATAATGAGCTGTCCGGCCAGTGGCATTTGAAACATGACAATGTGGCGGATGAAAAACTGGTCAGCGGCAGCGTTACCGGAGGGGCGGGCTCCTGGGCCACGCATGCGGATGGTTTCTGGCGAGAGTCCAACGATTACCGGATTCCGGTAGCCGCTGAGCGTGAAGAGCACGAGGCTGGTCATGAGCAAGATCATGCCGACGAAGCGTTTGACGGGCGCCTGGATAACTCCGCGTACCGGGCCAAGGGCGCCAATATTGGTGCCAGCTATTTACTGGATAACGGCTTTGTGGGTGTTTCTGTCGGACGGCTGGAGAGAACCTACGGAATTCCCGGCCACGGTCATGAAGGCGAGGGCGACGTTGATGTGTACGCCGACCTGGAGCAGGATCGGGTACAGCTGATCAGCGAGCTGAGTCTGGATCACGCCTGGTTCAGTGCCCTGAACACCCGCCTAGGCTATACCGATTATCGCCATTCGGAAATTGAAGAGGGTGTGCCTCTTACCACCTTCGCCAATACCAGCCGGGAAGTGCGCGCCGAGCTGTTTCATCATCCGGTGGCCGAATGGCGCGGTGCCTGGAGTCTTCAGTACAAGCATCAGGACTTTTCTGCGGAGGGCGCTGAGGCCTTCACCCCGCCCTCGGAAACGGAAAGCCTGGCGCTGGGCTGGATGGAGGAGCGGCACTTTGGCCCGGTACAGGTTCAGTTGGGCGCGCGGGTTGAACGGGTCGAACTGTCCGCCGATCAGGTGACGGTTCCGATGGAAGATCAACCCGGATTGCTGGCCGCCTATCAAGTGAAACAGACCTTTGAACCGTTCAGCCTGTCTGCCGGTGCGGTGTGGGATTTCACCGAGGGTTACAACCTGGGGCTGTCACTGTCCCGGGCGCAACGCGCGCCTTCGGCGGCCGAGCTGTACTCCTTTGGCCCCCATATCGGTACCAGCAGTTATGAAATCGGTGCCCTCTATGACTTGCATGAAGAGGCGGATGGGCACTTTCACGCCGAGGTCAGTCCGGCGGCGGTGGAGCTGGAAACGTCCAACAACATCGATCTGACCCTGCGCAAGTTTGAAGGTGATGTGGGCTTCACGTTGAACGCCTTCTACAACCAGATGGATGACTTCTACTATCTGTCTGCCACGGGCCTGGAAGCCGAGGACGATCACGCCGATGAACACGATCACGGCGAGGCAGAGCATGAGGAGGAAGAGGCCTTGCCGGTGTATCACTACACCGCCCGCGACGCGCGCCTGTACGGTGTGGAAGGCCAACTGGTATGGCAGGTGGCCAGCCCCTGGCGTCTGACCCTGATGAGCGACTACACCCGCGCCACCCTGAATGGCGGCGAAGCCATGCCGCGTATTCCGCCACTGCGTCTCGGAGCGCAACTGGAGTATCGCCTCAATGGTTGGCGGGCGGAGTTGGGCGCGCAACATTACTTCGATCAGGACCGCACCGCCAACCTGGAAACGGAATCCGATGGTTACACCCTGGTGGATGCCCAACTGAGTTACGACTGGGAGTGGGCCGCGCAGACCATGACCTTCTATGTCCAGGGCAACAACCTTACGGACACCGAAGCCCGTCCGCACACCTCATTTTTGAAAGACAAGGCGCCATTACCGGCGCGTTCGCTGGCGGTAGGACTGCGCTCCCGATTCTAGCCCCTACGGATAGCACGGCAGTTTGCGTAGGGCGGATCGGTCCGACGTATCGGAGGGCAAAGCCCGCATCCGCCGTCCCCTGGCCCAACCAACAACGCATCAATAATCGAACAACAGGAGTTTCAAATATGCAATGGCAACACGGACTTTCAACCGCTTTGTGCCTGAGCGCACTGTTGGTACTGAGCGGCTGCGGTGGCAGCAGCACCGAGATTGTGGAACGCGATCCGGTGGAAGATCATTCCGACGATCACGATGATGATCATGGTTCAGCCCATGGTGACGCGCCCGAAACCAAAGGCCGGTTACTGGTAGCCGCCTACGATGAGGCCGAAGTGGTTCTCTATGATCTGGATGACGGCGACGAGCTGGCCCATTACGAACTGAATAATCCGGCTTCGGCGGTATACGCCAGCGCGAACCATCGCTTTGGTGTGATGTTGCAGCGGGATGCGGGTGAAGTAAACGCGGTGGACTCGGGTCTGATTCACGAGTATCACGATGATCACTGGGATTACACCATCACCTCCCCGAGCTTTGCCGACTTCTCGGCGCCGGGTCCACGCCCGACCCACTTCACCACCGGTGGCGAGCGTTCGGTGATTTTCTATGACGGCAATGCCGATCAGGGCGAGGCGGCTGAGGTCGGCGTCTTTTCCGAAGCCGATATGGCCGACAATGGCAGTGGCCGATGGCTGACCCTGGACACTCACCAGCACGGCGCAGCGCAGCAGTTTGGGGAGTACCTGTTTGCCACTGTCCGGGATGCCAATGATGACAGCACCACCTTGCCCAACCAGGTGGCGCGTTACCACTGGCACGATGACGAGTACGAACTCGAACAGACCTTCCAAACGCTCTGTCCCGGACTGCACGGGAGTGCCCAGTGGCATCACGGTGTCGCCTTTGGCTGCACGGATGGTGTGTTGGTGATTCATGAGGAAAACGGCGAGTTCGTCGGCGAGAAGATCGCCAACCCGGAAGGCTTTGAGGGACGCATCGGTTCGCTCTATGGAATGTCCGAAGGGGAAATGCTGGTGGGTGTTGCTTCGGGTGAGCTCTATCTTATTGATCCGGAAGCGGACAGCATAGAGCCGCTTGACTGGCACGGTGAGTCAGAGCGCACCGCCATTGGCTACGGGTTCGATGCCGAGGGTGAACACTTTCTGGTGCTGGATAGCACCGGTGATCTGATTCGCCTTGAAATCGCCGATGGCTGGGCGGTGCTTGAGCCAATCGAAGCCGTCACCAGCGACCTGAGCGGTCTGGCGGAAGACTTGCGCCCGGTGATGAGCGTGTCCCATGCGAGTCATCTGGTCTACATTACGGATCCGGTGGCCAACACGGTGGTGGAAGTGGATCTGGAATCCGGTGCGGTCGAGACCGTTCTCAACCTGGACGTTACGCCGGCCAAAGTAGCGTGGCTCGGGTTTGAAGGGGCGTTCGAGCACGACCACGAGCATTGAGGCAGGTTACGGCGGGTGCGCGGTTCAATCGCTGCGCTCAGCCCCTACGCAAGGTTGGGTAGGGCGGATCGGTCCGACGTATCGGAGGCCGCAGGCCGCATCCGCCGTTCCCCCACGCTTTCCAACACCTAAAACGTATAGGTCAACGACACAAACCCTTTCACCAACCGCTCCTCATCCACAATCGGGCTGTCGGTCAACTCGTTGCCGAGTTGCTCCACGCCGATATTACCCACCAATTGCCACCCCTGGGTGATTTCGTAAAAGAACGTCACCCCGGCCTCCGGGTTGACGGCTGAAGACGGTTGATAGGCGGGCCGCTCGGCGGTGGCCGCCTCTGTCGGCACGCCAAACTCGTAGTCCGCCAAATCGGCGCTCAGCCAATTCAACCCTACAAACGGTGACAGTCGCCAATTCCCCCACTGAAAACCGCGACTGAGCGACAGTTCCGCCTGCTGCCCGCCGGAGCGGTCGAACAGGTCCTGACTGGCGCTGACAGTAAGATCGATGCCGGCGGGGAGCTCCCGGGTCCAGGCCAACCCCAGCATCAGGGTGGTGTCGCGATCACCCAGACCGGCGAGGAAGGGGCTGTCCTGCTCTTCGTAGGCGCCCAGGCGTAAATCCCCCTGAAGCGCCAGTCGCCAGTCCGTGCTGCCCGCCAGGGTGTAGCGGATACGCGGTCCCGTCCACTGCAGTTTCTCTCCGATATAGACGATAGCGGGGATCACCGTGCCGGGCTGTTTGGTGCTGCCCCGGTAGGGCGAGGTCTGCCCGACTGCGCCGATGCCGACGCCCCACTGGCCCGTATCGCCCAGTATCTGGCTCAGGGAGAGGGTCTGTTGCGTGGGCGCGTCGTCGCTCAGGGTCAGCCGGGCCCGATTGAAGTTGGGCGGCCCCTTGGGGCGATAGTTGTTGGACAGGGCAATGGGCTCCCGGGGAATGCCGATAAAATTGCGATCCAACTCGCCATTGCCGTTCTCATCCACAAACAGCAGAACGGCGTAGTCGCCTTCCGGGACGGACAGCCGAATCGGTTGTCCGGCGTCAAAGCGCTCCCGGTACTGAGCGGTGCGCAGGCTGCCGAAGGTGTCGGCATCCTCAAACAACAGGACGTAGAGGGGGCCGTCAGCCGGCGGGTTGGTCAGCTCGATATCCAATTCGGCGGCCGTGCCGGGCAGGGTAATCAAGGCGCTCAATAGCACCAGCCCGTGGAGAGCGGCCGTGCGCAATGCACTGCGAAGAGAGGCCATGAAAGTTTCCTTGTGTGGGTGGTTGTCCAGCCAGTACGAAGGGTCGGCAAACCTGGATGCGTATATGCTCCAGTGTTATAACCCTAGAGCCAATAACTATTTTCTCTTAGAACCCGCTTTGGTTATGCTCGCGGGCATTATCACCCTAATCTGGACGAGACTGTATGGAATGGCAAGGCTTGTTGTCCCTTTCGCTGACCCTGGGGGCACTGGGCACTCTCATCTTCACGCGCATTGGCCCGCATCTGGTCATGACTGGCGTGATGGTGATCCTGCTGGTCTCGGGTGTGCTGACACCGTCGGAAGCCTTTTCCGGTTTCAGTAATAGCGGCCTGATCACCGTGGCCGCCATGTTTGTGGTGGCCACCGGTATTCATGCCTCCGGTGGCATCGAGCTGATCGTGCATTATCTGCTCGGTGAGCCGAAGAGCGTTCGGCGCGCCCAGATGCGGGTCGCCTTCCCGGTCGCGCTGTTCAGCGGCTTTCTGAACAATACCCCAGTGGTCGCCACCATGATTCCGGCCCTGCGGGCCTGGGCCAAGCGCATTGACGTTCCCGTCTCGAAGCTGATGATTCCCCTGAGTTACTCCGCCATTCTGGGGGGCACTCTGACGCTGGTGGGCACCAGTACCAACCTGGTGGTCAACGGTCAGTACCAGTCCATGACCGGGGAGGCCGGGTTCTCTCTGTTCTCGATTACCGCCGTGGCGTTGCCGGTGGCGATCATCGGCCTGGTTTTCATTATCGTGTTTTTCCCCCGCTGGTTGCCGGATCGGCGGGAAAAGGAAATTTTCGGGAACCTGCGGGAGTTCACTCTGGAGGTGGCCGTGGCCGCCGATGGGCCCCTGGTGGGCAAGACCGTCGTACAGGCGGGCCTGCGTAACCTGAAGCGGATTTACCTGGTGGAAATCGAGCGCGCCGGAGCCATCGTGCCAGCGGTAGGCTCGGAAGAGCCTTTGCAGGCGGGCGACCGGCTGATTTTCGCGGGTAATACCGAAGCAATTTCCGACCTGTTGCGGATCAAGGGGATTGTGGCCTCCACCAATGGTGAGCCGACCTTGGGAAGGGAGCACAGCGAACGGCGTCTGGTGGAAGCGGTGATTTCCCCCCACAGTAACTGCATCAACCAGACCATCCGGGACTCCCAGTTCCGGGAGCGATACGGGGCGGTAGTGCTCGCCGTGGCCCGCAACGGTGAACGAGTACCGGGCAACCTGGGCACCATCAAGCTCAAGCCCGGTGACACCCTGCTGCTGGAAGCGCGGCCGGCTTTTGTCAGTCGCCAGCAATACAACAAAGACTTCCTGCTGATCAACGACCTGCAGACCGAGGCGCCGCGCCATCAGCGGGCGTACCTGGCCTGGGGCATTCTGCTCGCCGTGGTCCTGGTGTCCGCCACCGGCCTGCTGCCGATTCTGCATGCGGGCCTGCTGGGCGCTGCCGCCATGCTGATTACCGGCTGCTGCTCCGCCCCCCAGGCCCAGAAAAGCCTGGACATCACCGTATTGCTGACCATTGCCGCGTCCTTTGCGCTGGGGGTGGCGCTGGACAAAACCGGCGTGGCCCGCCTGCTTGGAGAGACGCTGGTCAGCCTCAGTGGTGGTCACCCCTGGCTGATTCTGCTGATGGTCTATATATCGGTCTCCATTCTCACCGAGTGCATTACCAACAATGCGGCGGCCATCATCATGCTGCCGGTGGTGCTCGAGATCACCGAAAAAGCGAGCCTGAACCCGGAGCCCTATATTTTCGCCCTGATGATTGCCGCCTCCGCCAGCTTTGCCACGCCGTTGGGGTACCAGACCAACCTGATGGTCTACGGCCCGGGGGGGTACCGCTTTACTGACTTCCTGAAGGTCGGGGCGCCGATGAATGTCGTGATTGGTATTTCGACCATTGTGGTGCTGATTCTGGGCTGGCCGCTGACCGCTTAGCCCGGGGCCTCTGTCGGGTTACGCTCCGCTAACCCGACCTACTCGGAGATTGCGCAGACCCCGTAGGTCGGGTTAGCGGAGCGTGACCCGACAACTCCGAGAGAGGAGGCAATGTCCGCCCAAATTGGTATGACCACTTGACAGTAAGGCTGTTTGTGCGCCATAGTGATCTCGCCTGAAAATCCACGCATATTGCGGAGAATAACCAGAAGGTGATCACTATGACCCTCATCAAGCAATCAACCCTGGCTTGCCTTTCAAGCCTGCTCATAGCCTGTGGTGGCAGCATTGGCCACGATACCCCGACGCCGGGAAGCGGCGCAGACGAGAGTTCTTCCAGTAGCGAATCGAGCGCCAGCAGTGCGTCGTCGTCCAGCGATGGCGGTGCCAGCGTCGATAGCAACGTGCTCATGGGCGTATTTCTCGACAGCCCGGTGGCGAATGTTCACTACGAGACCCAGAGCCAAAGCGGTGCCACCTCGGACGCGGGTGCTTTTCAGTATCTGGCAGGTGAGATGATCACTTTTTCCATTGGTGACCTGAGTTTTCCCGAAGTCCCTGCAAAGGCCACCATTACTCCGCTGGACCTGACCGGCAGCGCTGAGGTCAACGCCGAGGCAGTGATCAACATGGTTCGCCTGCTGTTGACCCTGGATGTCGACGCCGACCCGGACAATGGCATCCAGATCGATGAGCAGGCTCACGGCGCGGCTACCGCTGTCGATTTCGATCAGAGCGCCGAAGCGTTTGCCGAGTCTTCTGCGGTGACCAACCTGATCAGCGGCTCCGGTTCCAGTCAGACTGAGCTGGTCAGTGCCAGCGAGGCGCAGACGCACTTCCAGAGTACCCTGGACGCGTCGGTCAATAACCGGGTGGTGGCGTCGGCCGATGGTCCGGGGGATACCTACGAGCTGTTCAATGACGCCTTTGGCGGCGAAGCCGTTGAGTCGCCGGTCTGCGATCCCAATGAAGACAGCTTTGGCCGGCGTATCACCGAAGTGATGGATGATGAGCTGGAGACCCATGTATTCGCCTTTCACATTCTGCGCGATGTGGACGGGGATCGCTGTATCGAAACCATCACCGACCGCCAGCGTATCGAAGTGAAAACCTATGGGGCGTCTCCAGCCGATCGGGTGGCGACCGAAGGTGAAACCCACACCTACCGGTGGAAGTTCAAACTGGATGACGGCTTTCAGCCCTCCTCATCGTTCACTCACATATTCCAGATCAAGGCCGCCGGTGGCGACGATGATGGTATGCCGATTGTGACCTTCACGCCCCGTGCAGGCAGCCCGAACAAGTTGCAGCTGCTGCATGCGCCGGACGGTGACAGCGGTGCCGACGAAGTGGCGAGTGCCGAATTGGCCGAGTTTGAAGGCCAGTGGGTGGAGGCCTATGTTCGCACCCAGAATCAGGACGATGGTCGTCTGGAAGTCCGTTTGACCCGGCTGAGTGATGGCGAACCGTTGCTGGTCTGGAGCCACAACAATATCGATATGTGGCGCGCCGGGGCGGATATCAATCGACCCAAGTGGGGCATTTATCGCAGCCTGAACAATATTGACTCGCTGCGCGACGAAACCGTCTGGTTCAACGATTTCTGCATTGCCGAGGGGACCAACACCTGCCCGTCAGAGTTGAACCCCACACCGCAACTGCCCGATGAAGGCGATGCGCCGGACTTCGGATTTGAAGCGGATGCGCTGGGCGAAGCGCCGGCCGGTTTTGAAGTGGAGGGCGACATTGTCGTCTCTGACGAACAGGCGAGTGAAGGCAGCCAGTCGGTGAAGTTCTCGCACCCGGTCGACGGTCAGGTGAGAATGCGCCAGGCATTCGGCGCGACCGCGACCGGTTCGCTCAAGGCATCGGTACGAATCCCGGAAGAAGTCGGAGTGGATACCCTGATCACCCTGTATGCGCTCAGCTACAACTCCGAAAACCGCGCCATTGACCTGATCTTCAAGCCTGATGGCACCCTGCGTCGCCGCGAAGGCAGCAGCCAGGAGGATATTCAGGCCTATACTCCCGGCGCCTGGACCGACATCGAAATCCAGTGGAGCGAACTGTCCACCAGCAACGAATTCACTCTGCTGATCGATGGCACCGAAGTCGGTACCTTCCCGGTGGCAACCCCCGGCCTGACACCAGAGCGGGTCGAGTTCAAGTTTGGCCAGAACAGTGGGGCGATCACCGAGCAGAGCCTCTATGTGGATGCCATTTCCATCGCCGATACCCTGTCTGGCGGTGAGGGCGGCGGCGATGAGATCCCGGAAGAGCCCGTTGATGCTCCCGAGTTCGGTTTTGAAACCGACGTGGTGGGCCAGGCGCCCCTGGGTTTTGAAGTGGAAGGCGACATCCAGGTCAGTGATGAGCAGGCCACCGAGGGGGATCTGTCGGTGAAATTCTCCCACCCCGTGGATGGCCAGGTGCGCATGCGTCGGGAATGGGGGGCTGCGGCCAGTGGTTCATTGACCGCTTCGGTTTACATCCCGGCGGATGTCGGGGTGGACTCCCTCATTACGGTCTACGCCGAAACCTACAACTCAGCTAACCGGTCCATGGACATTCTGTTCAAGCCCGATGGCACGCTGCGCCGCCGGGAGGGCAGCAGCCAGGAAGATGTCACCACCTACGAGTTTGATATCTGGACGGAGGTGACCCTGACCTGGGAGTCCGTTGATACCAGCAACGAGTTCACCTTGTGGATTGATGGCGTGGAGCAGGGCACCTTCGCGGTGGCCACTCCGGCGCTGATTCCCGAGCGGGTGGAGTTCAAGTTCGGTGGCAATTCAGCGGCCATTACCGACAAGAGCCTCTATCTGGACGCCGTTTCCGGCTTCTGAGGCCTTCATGAACGGCAGCCCGTCAGGGCTGCCATTGCCTTTTAACGCCGCTACCCGGCTCGCACTGAGAACGATTGCGAGTTGAAACCGTCTGGAAAAACGGTTAAATTGGTCAGGCAGATTTACCAATTTCCGCAACGGTCACCGCGGAAAGATGAATGATTGAGAGGATAGAATGCAAGAAACATGGCGATGGTTTGGTCCGAATGACCCGGTCAGTCTCACCCACATTCGACAGGCCGGCGCGACGGGGGTAGTAACCTCGCTGCATCATATTCCTACCGGAGATGCCTGGCCCCTGAAGGAAATTCTGGAGCGCAAGGCGTTGATCGAGGAACAGGGTATGACCTGGTCGGTGGTGGAGAGTGTGCCGGTACACAACGACATCAAAACCCGGACCGGGCAGTGGCAGACACACATCGAGCACTACAAAACCTCATTGCGCAATCTGGGCGAGGCGGGCATTACCACCGTCTGCTACAACTTCATGCCGGTGGTGGACTGGACCCGGACCAATCTGAGTTATGTTCTGCCCAACGAAAGTCAGGCGCTGCGCTTTGAGATGAGTGACTTCGCCGCTTACGACGTGCATATCCTGCAGCGCAAAAACGCCGCCGATGATTACGATCCTGAGGTGCTGGCACGCGCTGAACAGCGGGTTGCCGCGATGAGCGAGGAAGAGAAGCTGCTCCTGGAGAAAAACATCATTGCCGGGCTGCCCGGTGGCGATGGTTCCTATGATCGGGCCGGCATCATGGCCGCCATTGAGGAATTCATCGAGTTGGGCAATGAAGGCATGCGCGCCAACCTGTTCGCCTTTCTGAACGAAGTGGTGCCGGTCGCTGAAGCGGCCGGTGTGCGCCTGTGTATTCACCCGGACGATCCACCCTTTTCGTTGTTCGGCCTACCCAGGGTCGTGTCCACGGCGGACGATGCCCGGGCGTTGCTCGAAGCGGTCCCCAGCGAGGCCAATGGCCTGACCTTGTGTGCCGGCTCCTACGGGGCGCGCTGCGATAATGACCTGGTGAAAATGGCGGAAGAGTTCGGCTCGCGCATCTACTTTGTGCACCTGCGTAACGTCAAGCGCGAAGATGACGGTTCCTTCTACGAAGCGGATCATCTGGATGGGGACAACGATATGGTCGGCCTGATCGACCAGCTGCTGGTGGAAGAAGCCCGCCGGAAAGCGCAGGGTTTGCCCCAGATGGATATTCCCATGCGCCCGGATCATGGCCACCTGATGGCGGATGAAATTGGTCAGCAAGGGGTGAACCCGGGTTACTCCTACGCGGGCCGAATGAAAGGCCTGGCGGAGCTGCGCGGGGTGATTCACGCACTGGAAGTGGTCCGGCGTCGCGCCTCGTGATGATCGGCGCTCGTTGATCGGGATCAAAAAAAAGGCGGCCTCTAGTGGCCGCCTTTTTTTTTATGGGACAACCGAACGTTGTCAGCCAGCGTTGCCGAAGTGCGTTGCCGCCGCTTCGGTGGCATTTTCCAGGTGTTTCTGCATGGCGGCTCGGGCCGCTTCGGGATCCCGTTTTTCCAGGGCTTCGATAATGGCCCGGTGGTCCTCCAGGATGGGGTGAATCCCCTCGTCCCGAATGCGCGCCGAGAAGGAGGTGTGCAACTCTGACTGGTTACGCAGCTCCCATAGCCAATCAACCACCGCGTAGATGGCGCTATTCTGACAGGCACTGGCGATGATGTTGTGAAATTTCCAGTCGGCGGTTTCGGAGGCGTTTTCCTGCTTCTCCTCCTCTTCCATTTCCCGGTAGGCCTCCCAGAGCTGGGCAATCTGCTGATCCGTGATGCGCTCCGCCGCCAGTGCGCAGGCTTCAGTCTCCAGAAGCATCCGGGTCTCAAGAATCTCGAACGGGCCTATACCCTTGTCTTTCACCTCAAGCCGGGGTTTCTTCTTGGTGACGTAAATGCCGGAACCCGTGCGGATTTCGATCACACCCTGTAACTCCAGGGCGATCATGGCTTCGCGGATCGTGGGGCGGCTGACACCGAGACGCTCGGCCAGATCCCGTTCGGCGGGAAATTTCTGACCGGGCTTGATCTTGCCCTCGGCAATCAGTTGCGAGAGTTGGTTGGCAACTTTGATGTAAAGGCGATCGGGTTTGATGGCTTCGAACTGCATGGCAATGTCCTCATGGTGCAGGCCGGCACTCAGGTCGCCGGCCGGCGAAACACGCTCTCCGAGCTCCGTGTCGGGCGCGTTTTTCATTGAGCCAGCAGTGTACTATGGTCAGGCGGTAAAACCAATGTAAGGGGCGCTCGGTGCGCCCCTTACTAAGCGCTTAGGGATCAATTTCGCCGGTGTGATCCACATACACATAGGCGCCCTTGACGTCCTGACTGCGCAACTCAATGATGGAAGAGCGGTCTGGATCCGGGCGGTACAGGATCGAGGCGTAGCCATTGGCCATTTCAATTTCGCTGCTCTTGTCCGGGGTGCCGTAGTTCTCCAGCAGCTCGCCGGCCTCGCCCACGTTGCTGAAGTACACCCGTTCATCGCAGGTGATGCAGCGGTCGCCGTTCTTGTCCACCGCTTCGGCTTCGATCAGAAGCAGGCCGTCGTCCTGGCGGGTGGCGCTCATCCGGACTTTCTCCAGCTTGTTGAGCGGATCGACAATATAGGTCACGGTCATCTGGTCCTCGGCAACGGTGCGGCCATCGCGTTCGCCCACCACCCGCAGCTGGTTCTCACCCTCGCTCAGTCGGGTTTCCCAGACCAGGCCACCGGCCGGGAACTGGTTGGGATCACGCTGCTTTTTGTCCAGTCGCTTGCCGTTCACAAACAGTTGGGCGCTATCGGTGTTGCAGAAGACGGTGATGTCCAGCGGCTCATCTTCCGCACCACCGCGGTGCGTCCAGGTGTGTGACTCGATGTAGCAGAAGGGCTCGTCTTTCCAGTAACTGGCGTAGACATAGTAGGCGTCTTTTTTGCGCCCCTGGCGGTCGACCATTCCCTTCTGGTTCATGTAAGGGATCGGGTTTTCGGGACGCAGGGGCGTAGCGAAGTCCTTGAAGGCCCACTGAGCGCCGCCAGCGTAGTTGGGCAGGTTTTCGGAAACCTGCAGGTGCCAGTCGAACAGGTCCACAATGTAGCTTTCGTTCCAGTCGGAGTCCTTGGCCACGCTGCGTACCACGGCCTGATTGACGGCCTCTTCAACGTCCACTTGGGCGCCGGGCATGCCGTCTTTGGTGATCGGGGTGGGCGTGTGTCGGCCGACGTGACTGGAGCCGCCGTATTCCATATGCAGCATACGCGGGTATTCTTTCATGGCGTTACGCAGCGCCTCTTCATACTGGGCATAGGCGCCGCCGTACCAACCGGCCCAGATGGACGGGGAGAAGACGTCGACAATATGTGAGCCTTCGTAGTACTTGCGGATGGCGGTCAGTCGAGAGTCGTCCATCTCATGGGCGATGTCATTCAGATGCTGCAGGTAGGGGTTCAGCTTTTCCGGGTCACCGCCACCAGGGAAGTCCGCCTCCCAGTAGATCTCATTACCGAGGGACCAGAACACAATACTGGGGTGATTGCGGTTCTGGGTAATCTGCTGGCGAAGCAGTCGCTCGGTGTTGTCCTGCCATTCTTCGCCGCCCATGCCGCCGCGGGTCCAGGGCAGTTCGTCCCAGATGATCAGGCCAAGTTCGTCCGCCGCCCGGTAGACTTCCGGATCCTGAGGGTAGTGGCCGAGGCGCACAAAGTTTGCACCCAGCGCTTTGATCATGCGCATGTCTTTCCAGTGCTGCTCGTTGGGCAGGGCGTTGCCGAGCCCGGCGTGTTCTTCATGACGGTGTGTACCGCGCAGCAGCAGACGTTCACCATTGAGATAGAAAGCGCCGTGCTCTTCAAACTCAAACCAGCGATAGCCGTACCGCTCGCTCAGCTGATGGACGGTGCTGTCTTCCTGAACCAGACTGACCTCCATCTGATACAGGTTGGGCGTATCCGGTGACCAGAGCGCGGGGCGGGGCAGGGTTTCCCGTGGCAGGGTTTCCGAGAACTCGCCCGGCGCCACACTCAAGGGACGATTGATTTCCGCCACGGTATGGCCTTCGGGGTCAATCAGGCGTGCCGTGAGTTGATAGTCACGAGTGTCTTTGGCGGTGTTGCGACCGAAAACGGTAATATCCGTCTGCCCCTGCTCGGCGCTGACTTCCGGCGTGTCGATCTGTACCCGGGACAGGTGGACAGCCGGCAGCACCTTGAGCCACAGGTCGCGGGTCAGCCCGCCATGAACCACAAAGTCGGATTTTTCCGAGGGAATGATATTGGGGTCGTAGGCGTTGCTGACCCGCACCATCAGGGTGTTTTCCTGCCCGGGCACCAACTGCTCGGTAATGTCAATTTCAAAACCGATGTAACCGCCCACATGCTGCCCGGCATGGTCCCCGTTGACGTAAACATCGGTGACCATGTTGGCGCCCTCGAAGTAGAGCACGTAGTTCAATGCCTCTTCGGAAACGCCCGGCGTCAGTGTCTTGCGATACCAGCTGGCACTGCGGCGGTATCCGGGGCGCGCGTCGACGGGATCCTTGGCGTTCCAGGTGTGCGGCAGACTGACGGTCGTCCAGTCCTGCGCCTGCTCGGCGCGCTCAACGGTTTCGGTCAGGGCTTCCAGATAGCCCCAGTCGGCATTGAGATTGATCGTGTCCGGTTCGGCCGGAATGGACGTGGCCTGGGCATGGCCCATCGCCAGCAGCAGTCCGGCGAAAAGGCCTGTTGTGCGGCGACGCCAGGCGCCGGTTTGGCGCGGTTGATGATGTCTCACGGTGTACCTCTCGATAGTTCTCATGTTGTGTTTATGGAAAAAGCGGTTCGCCCGGCTCGAGTAGCCAGAGTAGGGGATGGCGGACCGGCAGGTTTCGGCGTACCTCGTACTCTTGTGGGTCGGGTTCAAACGGTGACCAGAGCGTCAGGTAATCGGGCTCCTGAAAAGCGCGGGCGGCGAGGGCCAGGGATGGATGCCGGACCGGCCACTCGTCCCAGTAGAGCACGTCCGGTTCCAGGGGCCATTGGCGCTTGTCCCGGATGTAGGGAGCCATAAATTCGATGGCCCGCTCCATGCCCCGTCCGTCGTCTGCCTGGTAATGCCACAGGTCCTGCTCGGGAGTAGACGCAATCTCCGCGACCATCGCCATGGCATCGAGCACGAACAGGGAGTAGCCGTAGGCTTTGGTGCGGTCCAGTTCGGCGGGAAAGCTGCCGTTCTCGGCCATCATGGTGCCGACAAAGTTATCGCGAAAGTCGTTGCGGATGCTGGCGAGGGTGGCTTCATCCCCGAGCAGGTCGGCGAAGGCCGCCGCCTGCATGGCCCAGGTAACGCCGTGGTTATTGGGGTGCTGGCGCTCCTTGATACCAAACGGGTGCTCCACCAGCCACGTCAGGTAGCGGGAGAACCAGTGTTCGATGGCCCTCTGCTCTTCTCCGGTCAGTTGCCCCCGGGCGATCAGATGTTGGGCGCTGCGGGCGACCTGAGTGAGGTGAATGGTATCGATCACGCCGATACTGCGCCCGGTGTTGCGGCCCTTGATGGCCTGGGCATACAGCAGGTGCGGTGCCATGTGGGTGTCCGGATCGACAAACCAGGCCAAGAGGTGATTGATTGCGGCCTCGGCGTAGCGATCGTCACCGCTCAGAAGGTAGGCCGAGGTAAGGCTGGCGGTAATGTCGCTGAAGCGCATCAGTGCCTGTCGATGCTCGATAAAGTTGTCCGGGTTGGTCAGACCGTCGCGGCGAATATAGGGGCCGTCCGGATCCTCCGGGTTAGGCCACCAGTAATCGCCCTCGGAGTAAAAATCGTGGGGCCCACCGGCGCTTCGCTCGCTCCGGGTGGCGGTGACGGTCCGAGGGGCGGCCTGCAGGTAGGCGTCTGCTTTGCGCTCGATGCGGGAGCGCTCCACCGAAGCGACCTGCGTGGTGATACCGCCTGCCGAACCGGTCGGCAGTTGGGTGCAGCCGGTGGCCAGCAGGGCACCGGCCACCAGCAGTGAGCTCGTAACTGAGCGGATGCGGGAGAGTTGGCTCAACATGGGCAACTCGCTAGCGCCGGCTCATGGGGTAAACTTCAGACGCCGCCAGCAACAGGGCTCCGACACCGTAGAGCTGGGTGTCCTCTGCTGTGGCGCTGCCCGGGGCGAAGCCGACCTGCTGAACCCAGCCCAGTTTGCCCGAGGGCTGCACCGCGTTCACCAGGGCGCCCCAGCCGAGCTCGACACTCTGGCGGTACTGCTCACCTTCCAGCAGGTCGTTGTTCAGGCCCCAGGCCAGGGCAAAAACCAGCAGGCCGGTACCACTGGATTCCGGTGCCGGGGCTTCGTCCCGGGCCAGCAACGAGGAGCGCCAGTTGCCGTCGGCGTGTTGCAGTTTTACCAGACGGGCGGCCATCTCCCGGTAGATGCGTTCGTAACCTTCACGCTCCTCAAAGTCCTCGGGCATCTGGTCGAGGATTCGGGCAATGCCGGCCAGGGTCCAGCCGTTGCCCCGACCCCAGTAGATCAGTCGGCCCTCATCATCGCGGCGCTCAAAGTAACGACTGTCACGCAGATAGAGGTGTTCGTCTTCGTTATAGAGGTACTCGGTGGTGGCCCAGAACTCTTCATGGGCAAATTCCGCGTAGCGGGGGTCACCGGTCAGTCGGCTCAGATCAAAGAACACCGGCGGCGCCATGAAAATCGCATCGGCCCAACACCAGCGCTTGCGACATTCCTGGTCGTTGAAGACCCGGTCGCCCACGACCAGCCGGTCACGCTCATCGTCGATAAAGGCGAGATCCACGTCGCTGGGGTTGCTGACCACTTCGTCCAGAACCTCTTGTGTGTGTTCAATCATCCGGGCTTCGTCGTGCTGCCGGTACAGATCAATGTAGACCTGTCCCATGGCGTGATCGTCGGCATCGTAAACTCGGGGGCCCAACTGCCACCGATTGACCTCACTGAGATTTTTGACGGCTGTGCGATACTCGGTCTGCCCGGACTGCTCCGCCCAGTGCATCAAACCAATGTTCAGTGTGGCGTTGACCCAGCCCTGGGGTAGCTCGCTGGCGCGCTCTTCTTCCCGGAAGTTGTTGGTCTTCAGGTCATACTGGGCCAGTTGCCAGTCGGCGACCAGGTTGGCTGCGGTGCGGATGGCCTCGGGCTCGAAGGCATCGGACAGCCCGGCGGATTCGGGGGTGCTCTGATGGGTACAGGCGGTGGCCGATAGCAGTAGGGCGGCGGCCAGAGGCCAGCGTCGATAACTCATGGTAACCCTCGTGTTATTGTTCCGCCCCTGCGGGGCGGTAGTGGCAATGAATTTTGGTAATGTGGTAATACCAATTCTGGCAGTCTAAACCGGCTGCCTGAAAATGTCTACGGCTCCCCCAGTCGCTCCCGTTTCTGATATTCATACAGAGAGGGTGTCGAGCGCAGGGGAGTGTTCAGGGCGTCAATCAGGGCATCCGGGCCATAGTCGATGGTCAGTGGCCGGTTGCCATGAATACCGATCAGGCGTGCCTGGGGGCCATCGGAGACACCGTGTAACCGCAGGGGTCGCGAGTCGTCCATTCCGCCATCAACCTGCACGCGAATATTCCAGAAGGTGTTATAGGCGCCGTGGGTCGGTTTCCAGTAGCTGGCACCGCCGCCTTTGAACAGAGGGTATTGCGCGTCGTCAATGTGGTCTGGATCCAGTTGCACCAGAACTTCCAGGTCGTCGAACAGGTTCTGGTGGTTGGCGCCGGAATGCTGGTCCAGCACCGGAGCGGTATACACCTGGCTTTGGGTGTAGACGCTACGGGTGGCAAAGGTATTGAAGCTGAGCGGGTGACGAACCCGGTTGTGGACCTTGAGGTTTTTGACCAGAACGTTGTGGGTGTCGCCCATCGACACACTGTAGTGGGCCAGGTTCTCCCCGGTGGTGGTGATGTTTTCCAGGCTCAGATTCGCGACTTCCTCGGTCAGAATGCCGCTGTCGGCGTTGTGAATCTGGACGTCTTTCACCCAGCCGTTAAACAGGCGGGTCAGGAAAATCGCGTTGTAGCCGGGCTCCACATGGTGGGCAATGGTGGGTGCGGTGGGAAAGGTCAGGCTCAGGTGCTCGATGCCGACCCGGCTCAGGTGGGGCCACTCGACGATTCGGGTGTGGCCGCCGCTGGCACTGATATCGTGCAGCAGGGTGTCCTTGATTCGAACCCGGTTGGCATCGACCGCCTCAATACGGGTCGGTTGGCGAACCAGTGGCTGGTCAGGCTGTGTCCAGTGGTGGGAGCCAATAGTCACCTGGTCGGTCTGGTAAATGGCGTCCAGCAATGGGCCCTGTTCGCCGTCGCGGTTGTGCCAGTGAATATTGATCACATCGCCCACTGACAGCGTGTGCCCGTCTTCAACCTCAATCCAGTGTTCGCCTCGACGCCCGGCTGTGGCGGTGGCCAGCGTGGTGAAAGGTTGGCTGTAATCGTCCAGGTAGGCCTTTACCCGCTCTCCGGGAACCCGGGTCCAGATAAATCCGCCGGCCCAGGAATACTGAGAGAAGGGCAGGTCGATATTGTTGGCTTTCTCCCGCTGCTGTTTGTTCTGCTCTACGAGGTATTCGCGCAGCTCCTGCAGGGCCGGAGGGTCGGGCAGATACATCAGGGGGCGGGGAAAGTAAATTTCCGTGGCGCCCTGTCCGGCACCGCGCAATACCATATCGCTTCGCTCAATATAGAGAATGTCGCTGAGGATCAATCTCCCGGCCGGCAGTCGCAGGACCACCGGCCCGTCGACGGCGTGAGCGGCGCGAAAGGCTTTCTGAAGCGCCCGGCTATCGTCCCGTTTATCGTCGGGTACGACCCCATAATCGGTAGCGTCAATGTGACGGGCCTTTTCCAGTGCGGGCGCCTGTTCGCCGTATTCATAGCCGGCGTAGGAAAAATCGGGTATGAAGGCGTCCTGGTCGCTGAGCAAGGGCGGCGCGGCTCCCGCGACTCCAGCCCAGGTAAAAAGAGCAACAAATATTGCGGCCCGCCCCCGGGTCGGGTGTCCCCTCATCCTCTCTCTACGATATAGTTGCATACAATCATCCTCATAAATATTCATTATCATTGTGTCTGTCCGGCGTTCTTGCCCTACATCGGGGCAAAAGCTTGAAAAAAATTGGCCTTACAGCTTTACCATCATACCATGTTGATGCATACTCGGTTCAACGGTACCGGCATTGCCTTGGGATTTTCCGCGTGAACACCCGAGAGGACGCGTGTGAACAACCTTAAAATTGGCCTGACCGTTTTACAATAAGATTCGTTGTCCCGTGGGTCAAATGACCCTTCGGCTAATAAGAACCCTTAGAGGGGAGGACACAACCTATGACTTCCAACTGTCTGACACAGGGCCGCTCAACCCGTGCCCGCCATCAATTCTTTCGTCGTAGCGCCCTGGCTATTGCGCTGGCTTCCGCCGGTTTGTCTGCCGGGCAAGTGATGGCTCAGGACAACCAGGAGCAGGGTGCAGGTGCACTTGAAGAGATTCTGGTGACCGGCGCCATCCGCGATACGCTGCGCAACTCGGTAGAAATCAAGCGTGATGCAACTACCATTGTGGACGCTCTGTCCGCCAGTGAAATGGGGGCGCTGCCGGATCTGTCAGTGGCGGAAACTCTGGAGCGCATCACCGGTGTAACCGGCGATCGCTTCAAGGGCAACTCCAGTGAAATTTCAGTGCGCGGCCTTGGCCCCTTCCTGGGGGCATCCACCTATAACGGTCGTGAAGTCAGCTCCGGTAGCGGTAACCGCTCGGTCGCCTTCTCTCAGTTCCCGTCCGAATTGGTCAATGGTGCCGTGGTGTACAAAGCCCAGCAGGCGAGTCTGCTCGAAGGCGGTGTTGCCGGTGTAATTGATCTGCGCAGCCTGCGTCCCATCGATTTTGGTAAACGTCGTATTCAGGGGGAGGTGAAAGCCAACTACAACGAGTACGATGCAAAGCTGAACGGTGATGATGGCATTGGTTACCGTGGTTCACTGTCGTTCACCGATGTGTTTGATACCGAGATCGGAACGATTGGCGTGGCGTTGGGGTATGCAGGGCATGAATCGTCTACTCCCGAAGAGAGCTACAACACCAGCTCAACCCTGCGTAACTGTAACTCCGATTATGTGGCCGATCAGGGTGGCTCAGGTGGTTGGAATCCTTGTTCCTGGAGCGACGACAACGCCGCAGCGGGTGATGGTGCCGCCGCAGATGGCCCTTATTATTTTGTGCCTAACCTGCAGTACTTCCGTCAGATGGAATCCGAAGAAGAGCGCAACGCGTTTATGGGGACGGTTCAGTGGCAGCCCAACGATGACTGGGACATTACCCTGGACGTTCAGGAGTCGGACCGCTTCTATTACGAAGATCGCCACGATCTGTACATTGATGATGGCCGTAACAACATCACCAACTGGGAAACCAATGACGCTCACGCTCTGACCTCTTATACCGGCTACTCCCGGTTCAGCACCTACGGTGAGTATCGTGAACGGGATGAGCAGTACTCCGGTGGCGGTCTCAACATCGAGTGGAATGCTACCGACCGGCTTCTGCTGAGAACAGACCTTTCGGTGTCGGATACCACCCGCTATCAGGAAACCTGGCAGACCCGATTCCGCTCAGACCGTTACTTCTTCGACTGGGAGGCCAACGGTGACGACTGGCCCCTGATCAATCGCGTGTACAGCGACCTTGATGATCCTGAAAATACCCAGGTTGAGCGTTCGTCGTTTGATGACTACAGCTTTTACGATGGTGGTTCCAGCGATGGTCGTCGGGCTCGTTATCGTGAATTCCTGATCGAAGATACCATCAATGCGTTCCGCTTCGAGGGTGAGTATTCCTTCGACCAGGGATTCATTACTTCGATTGATGCGGGGGTTCGCGTCTCCGAGCACGACCACAACAACTACAGTGAAGATACCTGGGCGGTTCAGCAGGAAGAGAATACCTACGCCGATGTTGAAGATGTCGGTGCGAACTGCGGAACCGACTTCCCGCAAAGCGGCTACGGCGAAGACACCTCAGTAACCTATGACACCTGGGCCACCTACGACACCCTCTGTGCCTTTGATCGCATGGTGGGCAATGAAGACTGGTCTCTGACACCGGAAGCACCGAGCTCGGGTGATGTGGTGTTGAGCGAGGAAGTCACCTCCGCCTTTGTCATGGCCAATTTTGAGTCTGAATGGGGTGGCGTGCCGGTTACCGGTAACTTTGGTGTACGTGTGGTGGAAACTGATGTGACCTCGGAGGGCTACCGTCAAAGCTTCATCGTGGAAACGACCGGTGCTGGCACGGATGAAGATCCGCTCAGCTTCCTGATTACCGAAGACACCGATACGCTGACTCAGGAAACCTACACCAACAGCTACACCAATGTGTTGCCCAGCGTGAACGTCAACTTCCTGTTGCGTGAAGACCTGGAGCTGCGTACGGCTCTGTACAAGGCGGTATCCCGCCCGGATATGTGGTGGCTCGGTGCCGGTCGTGACCTGAACCTTGGGGGTGGTGAAGAAGAGTACGCCAGCATTGAAGAGGCGGTTGCTGAAGGGTCGGTTACCGCATTTGGTAACCCCAATATGGAATCTATCGAGTCGGAAAACTTCGATATTTCACTGGGTTGGTACCCGAGCGAAGATACCGCGATCTCAGCCGCGCTTTACCATAAACGCTTCAACGCCGGGCTGGATACGGCCGACGATGTCTATGAAACCTTTGTCATCAACGGTCAGCCCGCTGAAATGGAGGTCAACGGTATTATTGAAAATACTGGTGAAGAGTCGACCATCAACGGTATCGAGCTGACGGTCCAGCACGGCTTTACCAGCCTGCCTGAGCCATTCGATGGCCTGGGTTTCTCGGCTGGCGTCAACTTCGCGGATACCGATTTCGAGTACCCCGAAAATGGTTCCGAGATTACCGACGATATTGACATTGCTCCGGCCAATCTGCCCGGATTCTCTGATGAGAGCTATAACGTGGAAGGCTACTGGGAGAAGTATGGCGCCAGTGCCCGTCTGTCGTATAAATATCGCTCAGAGTACCTGAAGCCGTTTGGTAGCAACTTTGGGCAAACCAACCGTTACGTGCAGGGACATGACTCACTCGATCTGTCCCTGGCGTACAACCTGAACGCGAACCTGCAGATCAAGCTGCAGGCGCTCAACCTGGCGAACGATGCCTACGTTGAGTATCGCGTGGCGGAAGATGCATTCAATCGCATTGAATACAGTGGTCGCAAGTTCTTCTTGGGACTGCGCTTCCGTATGTAGGCGATCTCCTACTCCCACGACCTTGTAGTAAATGGACTGACTCTCACTACTACTTTAAGGCGGGCATGATGCTCGCCTTTTTTTGTTGCAAGCCCATCGGTAAAGCGATAAGGTGGCCTTACCGAAGGTGGGTTCCTGAACCCGATGTGCTCGATACCTCTGGCTACTCCTCAATATGGATCGCTGACCAATGAGAAAACTGATACTTTTCTTTCTGTCATTGATGTCAATCAGTGGCTGTTCTACCCATCCGCAAGTTGAATCTACCCATCTTATTGACCCCTCCTTGAGTCATTTCGAGAATATTTACGATTATGGCAGCGCACAGGTGGAAAATGGTGAGCTGATACTACGCTCGACGGACAACTGGTTTCTGACCACAAAAAAACGGTACCGGGATTTTATTCTGACGGCTGAGGTACTCATGCCCGACGTCGACGAATACAGTAACTCGGGAATCATCTTCAGGGGGCAGGTTAAAACAACCGACGACGGCCAGGAGGCTATGGGCTACCAGGCCGAAGTTGATCCGAGTGATCGTAAGTGGAGTGGCGGGCTCTATGATCAGGCCCGTCGCCAGTGGCTGCACCCGGTCCACCCGACCCGCTCCGAGCCCGATGACCACTTCGAAGAAAACTATCTGTCCGGTTGGACCGATGAAATGGCCAGTGCCTACCGCCATCTTGAATGGAACAAGTACCGAATCGAGTGCCGGGGGAGTGACATCAAGATATACGTCAATGGCGTGCTGACCACCCATGTTCGAGACAGTAAGGACAGCGAGGGCTTTATCGGCCTGCAGCACCATGGGAGTCAGTTATTGAAGGAAAGTGGCCGTACCAACAATATCGTACGCTTTCGGAATGTCACTATTACCGAATTGGAGTAAATCGTGCGGGCTGACAATAATTTCAAGATAAACAGTGTAATCGTATTGGCTCATACCTTGTTCGGCCTGTCGATAATAGGTTGTTCATACACTCTGTCAGAGGATGATTCTCCTCCGAGCGTCGATACCTCGCAAACCGAATCGACGACCATAAACCTGGGCGATCGTGAAGGCCACGACATGACGCCGCCGATAGCCGCCGAAGATATACCGCCCGCTCCGGTTCTGACGGTCCCGGAGGCCCTGGATTCCATGCAGGTACAGCCCGGCTTTGTGTTGGACAATGTTGCGGCCGAGCCCTATGTGTTCAATCCGGTGGCCCTGAGTTTTGATGGTAATGGGCGTATCTGGGTGGCCGAAATGACCACGTATATGCCCGACCTTGACGGCAATAATGAGGACGTTCCGACGGGAAGCATTGCCATCCTGGACGATACCAATGGCGACGGAGCGGTGGATCAGCGCACGGTATTCCTGGACGACATTGTTCTGCCCCGCACCATAGCGCTGGTAAAAGGTGGCATTCTGTACTCCGATCAGACCCAGCTGTACTTCGCTGAAGTCAAAGCGGGGGATAAGCTTGGCATTCGCGAGGTGGTTGATCCGGATTACGCCCGGGGCGGTAGTGTCGAGCATAAGCCCAACGGGATGCTCTACGCCCTGGATAACTGGTACTACAACGCCAAAAGTGATCGTCGCTACAAAGTCCTTCCCCTGGATGAGCAATTGCCCGAAGGATCTGAAGAGATCTATCGTAACCAGTACTGGAAAATGGCGCTCTCCAAAACGGAATCCCGGGGCCAGTGGGGTATCAGTATGGACGATTACGGTCGGCTGTTTCATAACTGGAATAGTGTGCCTATTCAAGGAGAGTTTCTACGTCCCAACTCGCTGAATCGAAACCCCGAACTGGTGCAGGAGATAAAAGCTCATAGCATTGGAGGCAATCGGGTATACCCCGCTCGCATCAATCCCGGTGTGAATCGAGCCTATTTGCCGGAGACGCTGGTTTCCGAAGGGCCCGACAAGGGCAAGCTGGTCAACTTTACTGCCTCCAGCGGCAGTGTGGTCTATCGCGGAAACCAGTTCCCCGAGACGTATTATGGTGTGGGTTTCACCCCGGAGCCGGCTGCCAACCTGATTTCAGCCAGACGTATTATCGAGGGGCAGGGCGAGCTGAGTGGTGAGGCGCTCTACCCGGAAAGTGAGATTCTGGCATCTACTGACGAGCGCTTCCGGCCGGTCAATCTCTATACTTCACCTGATGGATCGCTATACATTGTGGATATGTATCATGGCGTAATCCAGCACAAAGAGTTCCTGACCACCTATCTACGGGAGCAGTCTGAAGCTCGTGACCTGGACAAGAATAACAACAATATGGGCAGGGTATACCGGTTGCGCTGGGCAGAGAATGAGCTGACGGAAAAACCTCAACTGCTCGATAAAACCAGTTCACAGCTGGTAGCCTATTTGGCTCATGAGAATGGTTGGTATCGGGATACCGCCAGACGTCTGATTGTCCAGCGCAATGACCCGAGTGTCGTGGGTGAAGTGACTCGCCTTGCGCAGACAACCGACGACCACCGTGCTCAGATCAACGCGCTTTGGACCTTGGAGGGGCTGAACGCTGTCAACCCGGAAAGCATTCGAGCCGGACTGAACTCGCCGCACACCAAGGTAAAGGTTTCAGCCATTGAGTTACTGACACGCCTTTCAGAAGGTGAGCAGCAGGAGTTTGCGGCGGACCTTGTCAAGTTATCGACCAGCGACTACGAGACTGCGCTGCAACTGGCATTGAGTGCTGGACAGCTGAAAATCGACAGCACGATGGCGTTATTGGCGTTGGTGTTGAATGAATATGGCGACCAGCCATTGATCAATGAAGCCGTGGTGAGTGGGATCGCCGGTCGAGAGGAGGAGCTGAAGTCCTACCTGGGTGATGAGCTCAATGAAAAGCTGAGCGGCCTGTTGGCGCTGGTGGGCAATCAACAGATCGTCGAAAGCAACTTCAGATACCTCGTGACGCAGGAGCAGAACCAGTATCTTCGCGGAAAAGAAATGTATGAGGGCCGGGCGGCCTGTGCCGGTTGCCATGGCCAGCACGGGAAAGGTCAGGACGGTATGGCGCCACCGCTGGCCAATAGCGATTGGGTTGGTGGAGAGCCCGAAGTGCTGATTAAAGTGCTGCTGCACGGCTTGCGCGGTCCGATAAAAGTCAATGATGTTGAGTATGAGTTCCCTCTGGTTATGCCGGGATTGGCCGGCAATGCCAGCTTTAGCGACCAGGATAATGCGGATATAGCAACCTATATTCGCAATAGTTGGGGGAATGCCGCGGGTGCCATCAGTGCCGATGACGTTCGCGAAGTGCGTAAGCACACAGCTACACAGAATCAACCGTATACTGCCAGTGAGTTGGGTCGATAATCATGCAGACAGCTAACCGGGAGCCTTCTGACGGTTCCGTAGAGAGTGACCTGCCCGCGGTTCGTGTGGGCGTTGTGGGCCTGGGCAATATTGCCCGGCAACACATTCAGAATATCGTCGATGGAGAGGTGCAGGGTTGTGAAATCGGGGCCATCTGTTCACGCAGTGGCTCTGAATTATCCGATGAGCTTGGGGTTCAGCACTTCTCTGACTACCGAGCGCTTTGTGATTCGGGGCTGGTGGATGCATTGATCATTGCCTCGCCCACCATGCAGCATTTCCCCATGGCCAAGTACGCCCTGGAGCGGAAGCTTCATGTGATGCTGGAGAAGCCGATCGGTCTGTCTTCGTTTGAAGGCGAAACGCTTCTCCAGTACGCCGACGAAAACACCGTGTTCGCGCTGATGCTGAATCAGCGCACCGATCCCACCTTCAGCAAAATGAAGGAGATAGTGGAAAGCGGTGTTCTGGGGCCGATCCGGCGAACCCATTGGACCATGACCAACTGGTTCAGGCCTGAGATCTATTTTGAAGTCAGTGACTGGCGTGCTACCTGGAAGGGAGAGGGCGGTGGTGTACTGCTCAATCAGTGCATTCACAATC
This sequence comes from Marinimicrobium koreense, assembly GCF_003762925.1. Taxonomy (NCBI): domain Bacteria; kingdom Pseudomonadati; phylum Pseudomonadota; class Gammaproteobacteria; order Cellvibrionales; family Cellvibrionaceae; genus Marinimicrobium; species Marinimicrobium koreense. Next base: position 444,517 of record NZ_RJUK01000002.1, on the reverse strand, counting down.
TGGATGTATTTCAGTGGATCTGTGGTCTTCCCAACGAGATTCACGGGTTCTGTGAGTTCGGTAAGTATCATCAGGTCGAAGTTGAAGATGAAGTGACGGCGTATCTGCGCTACCCCAATGGCGCCACGGGATTGTTTGTCGGCTCTACTGGCGAGGCTCCGGGGGTCAATCGTTTCGACGTTATTGGCGATAGGGGCAGCTTACATTTTGATTCGGGGCAGCTTACCCTGGTCCGCAATCAGCAGAGTACATCGGAATTCAACCGACAGACCGACGATATGTTCGGTATGCCTGAGAGCCGCGCTGAAGTTGTCAGCACGGGCGGTAAAGTAAATCAGCACGCGCTGATCATGACCAACTTTGTGGACGCCATCCGGCACGGCGCGGAGCTGATAACCCCGGCTGAACAGGGGCTGGCGTCATTGGATATGGCCAATGCCATGTTGCTGTCGACCTGGCAGAACCGGCCAATACCGTTACCGCTTGATAGAAAAGTTTATCAGAGCGCGCTGGACGGTAAAATCGCCACATCGTCATTGCGCCAGAAGTCAGACAGGAAGGCCAGGGTCGATATGTCGGCTTCGTATCGTTGACATAGCCTTGCGCGTCTTATGTTGTCCCGATAAATACAATAAAACCCAGGATCTGTTATGAACGACTCAGTAACCAATGAGTTAGCGACGTTAAACCGAATCTCCGGTAGGCCCTGGTACGCCCGGGTTCCAACCTATCTGATATTGAGCGGCCCCGGATGGTTGCAGGGTGCCATGACGCTGGGGGGCGGGAGTGCGGTGACATCACTGACCATCGGCGCTTTGTTTGGGTACGAGTTTCTATGGGTTCAGCCGGTATCAATGATCATTGGTTGCGTCATGTTGTTCGCGCTCTCGCACCAGACTCTGCATACCCAGATCAAACCTTTTGAAGCAATGAAGCGGTATGTCAACGCGCCCTTGGCATGGCTCTGGGCAATCGCGGCCTTTGCGTCCAGCATCATCTGGGGGTTCGCCCACTACCCGCTCAGTGCCGGTATGCTGGAAGAGGTAGTGGTGGTGTCCACGGGTTGGTCCGTGGATGAAGAAAACACGATCGGGCGTGATATCTACCTCTTGGTTCTGGCTACCCTGGTGTGGGCAGGCTGTGCCTTCACCGCATGGAAATATGGCGAACAAGCCGGTGATTCCAGTGGTGTTCAGCCGGGCAAAACCAATGCAATCAAAGTCTTCGAAACCGGCATAAAGCTATTAAGTGGTTCAATCATCATTGCTTTTGCCTGGGTGGTCATCAGTGCCAGTCTGCAGGGCAAAGTGGACTGGGGCGCTGTGGTCGCTGGTTATATTCCCACTTCACTGCCCCAGGATTCGGAAGGTGTCACTGTAATGATGGCGGCGTTGGGAAGCGCGGTGGGTATTAATATGACCTTTATCTATGGTTATACGCTTTTGTATAAAAAGTGGACACCAGCGCATGTCGAGCTCTCCCGGTACGATATCGGCTTCGGCCTGGTGTTGCCTTACGTTCTAGTCACCAGTTTGATCTCGATTGCGGCGGCAGGGGCGTTTTTCAATTCTGATATGGATATTCAGGGGAAACTGAGCCCCGCCGTTGCGGGCAAGATGTTCATGTCGGCGGGCCTGGGTGAAGTGACCAGTCGCCTGATTTTTGCCTTTGGTATTTTGGGGATGGCGGTCGGATCCCTGGTCATGCACATGTTATGTTGCGGATCTGCGGCCGCAGCCCTGTTCAATTGGCCGGAGGGGAGCTTGAAGTACAAGCTGGCTTTGCTGTCACCTACCCCCGCGGTATTGGGTGTATTTTTCTGGTCAACCATGGGCCCCTACGTGGTGTTGCCCACGTCGGCAATATGCGGATTCTTGCTGCCCATTGCGTATATTGGTTGGGCTATTCTGCACAACAGACCCAGTTACCTGGGTGACGCCATGCCAACCGGATTAAACAGAGTGTTGTTTAATCTGGCAATGGTGTTATGTATTGTGACTGTAATGGCCAGTGTGGCTTATTCAACCTGGGTTCAATTGGTTTAGAACATGAATGACTCTACTTCAGTCAATATAAAAGACGGTGCTAGTTATGCGCCGTTGGGTAAATCGAAGAAAGTCGTTGCGCCTGAGGAGTTTTGCTTTTCGGTGGCCTGGCTGGATCACGGCCATATTTATGGGCAGACCAATGGCCTGTTGCAGGCTGGCGGAACACTTCGCTATGTGTACGATCCGGATCCCAAAAAGCTGGCTGCTTTCTGCGAAAAGTATCCGCAGGCCAAGGAGGCTGACAGCTTTGATCAGATACTGGCCGATGACAAAACGTTATTGGTGGCATCCGCAGCGATCCCCAATGTGCGGGCGGAGATTGGCATTCAGGTAATGCTGGCAGGAAAGGATTACTTTACAGACAAGGCGCCTTTCACCACCCTGGAGCAGCTCGATCGGGTCAAACAGGTGGTGGCGCAAACCGGGCGCAAGTATGCGGTGTATTACGCCGAGCGGTTACACAATGAAGCGGCCTGGAGGGCGGGAGAGCTGATCGCCGAAGGGGCGATTGGCCGAGTGCTTCAGGTCATCAATCTGGCGCCCCATCGATTGTCCAAAACGACCCGCCCCGACTGGTTTTTTGATAAGAATCAGTATGGTGGCATTCTGACGGATATCGGTTCACATCAGGTGGAGCAGTTTTTGACCTATGCCGGTGAGATAGAGGCAACTATCAATTTTGCGCGGGCCTGTAATCTGAACAATGCCGATAAGCCCGAACTGGAAGATTTTGGTGAAATGTCCATGACGGGGGACAATGGTGCGTCCTTCTATACCCGGGTTGATTGGTTTACCAGCGATGGACAGGCGACCTGGGGCGATGGCCGCACCTTTATTCTCGGTACCGAAGGGAATATTGAATGTCGTAAATACAATGACGTGGCAAGACAGGCGCCGGCATCAAAGGTGTTTTTGACCAATGCCCAGGGCGAGCGGGAGATTGACTGTCTGGGACAGTCGAGTTTCCCGTATTTTGGTCAGCTGGTTCTGGATTGTCTTCACCGGACGGAGAACGCCATGAGCCAAGCGCATGTGTTCAAGGCCGCCGAGTTGAGCTTGAAAGCTCAGGAGATGGCGGATGAAGGTCGTCGGGTTACGCTGCGCTAACCCGACCTACCAGAAGGTCCGGCACCGAGCGATCCCGTAGGTCGGGTTATCGCAGCGTAACCCGACAGAACCCGGCCTGACTTTTCTGAACCACAAAAAAACGGCGCCGAAGCGCCGTATCAAAACCGCAGAAAGGGTCTGCTGAAACTTACTCGTTGGCCGGCTTGCCAATGGTGGCGAGAATGCCGCCGTCCACGTAGACGATTTGCCCGGTCACAAAGTCACTCGCCTTGGAAGACAGGAATACCGCGGCGCCCTGCAGGTCGTCCGGGTCGCCCCACTTGCCCGCCGGAGTGCGGCTGATGATGAATTCGTTGAGCGGGTTACCTTCCACCCGGATCGGGGCGGTCTGGCTGGTGGCGAAGTAGCCGGGGCCGATGCCGTTGACCTGCACATTGTGGCGCGCCCATTCGGTGGCCATGTTGCGGGTCAGCATTTTCAGACCACCCTTGGCGGCGGCGTAGGCGCCCACGGAGTCGCGACCCAGCTCGCTCATCATGGAGCAGATGTTGATGATCTTGCCCTGCTTGCGCTCAACCATTTTCTTCGCGACCGGACGGGTCATGGTGAACACGCCCACCAGGTCGGTATCGATCACTTGCTGGAATTCTTCCACGGGCATTTCGAGCATGGGAACACGCTTGATGATGCCGGCGTTGTTCACCAGGATATCGATTGGGCCGACTTCTTTCTCGATCTTGTCGACCGCCGCAATTACCTGGTCTTCTTTGGTGACGTCGAACTTGTAGCCAAAGGCCTTGTAGCCGTCGGCTTCATATTCGGCCACAGCCTTGTCGATTTTTTCCTGGGAGGAATGACCGTTGACCACAATGGTGGCACCGGCGCTGCCCAGGCCCTTGGCCATGGCCATGCCGATTCCGTGGGTGGCGCCGGTAACCAGCGCCACTTTGCCTGTCAGATCGAACAGGGGATGATGACTCATAGAGAAGCTCCTTACTTCAGTTCGTGTGGCTGGTGGAAGTCCATGTCGGTGTAGTCGAGGTTCTCACCGGCCATGCCCCAGATGAACGTGTAGTTGGCGGTACCGACGCCCGAGTGCATGGACCAGGGCGGAGACAGGACGGCCTGCTCATTGTGAATCCACAAATGACGGGTGTCGTCTTTCGGGCCCATGAAGTGGCAGACGGCCTGATCTTCCGGCACATTGAAATAGAAATACGCTTCCATCCGCCGGGTGTGGGTGTGCACCGGCATGGTATTCCAGATGCTGCCTGGCTGCAGTTCGGTCATGCCCATCTGCAACTGACAGGTTTCGATGATGCCGTTGATCAGCAACTGGTTGACCCGACGTTCGTTGCAGGTATCCGAGGAGCCCAACTCCAGCACATTGGCATCGCCCATGCCGACTTTTTTGGTCGGGTAGGCGTGGTGCGCAGGGGCCGAGTTCAGGTAGAACTTGGCCGGGTTGCTGGCGTCGACGCTGCGGAAGCTGACCTCTTTGGCACCGCGACCGACGTAAATGGCACTTTTGGATTCCAGCTCGTAATCGGTGCCGTCTACCGTGACGATACCGTCGCCACCGATGTTGATGGCACCCAGTTCACGCCGGTCCAGAAAGTGCTCGGCTTTCTGCTGGTCCACGGGCTCCAGGGTCACGGCCTTGTTGATCGGCTTGGCACCACCGACCATCATCCGGTCGTAGTGGGTGTACACAAAGTGGATCTGATCGTCTTCGAAAATTTTCTCGATCAGAAAGTGCTTGCGCAGCTTCTCTGTGTCGTAGTGCTTGTAGTCGTCGATGTGAACGGCAAAGCGTTCTTCGATCTGTTTCATGGGTTACCTCACTTGCCTTGGAGCAGGCGGTGCATTTCGATACCGGCGAGGATAAACGGCCCCGTACCTTTCGGGTCGTTTTCCCAGACCGGTTCGCTCATATAGTAGTGGTAGCTGCCGTCGCGGCCAAAACCCAGGCCGGCCACCAGACAGATATTGGTCATGCTGATCTTGCCATCTTCATGAACCGTCACGAATTCGTTGATCAGGCCATCATAGGCTTTCTGGGCGACCGGAAGGAAGCTGTCATCCAGGTACCCCATACGAATGGCTTTGGCGTAGAAGTAGGCGAACATGGCGGTGGCGCTGGATTCGCGGTAGTTGCCCGGCGCGTCCGGCTGATCCATGATCTGCCACCAGGTGCCGGTGGGGTCCTGGTACTTCTGCAGGTCGACCGCAATCTCCTGAATCATATCAATGATCGGTTGGCGCAGCTCGGTTTCCTCTTCCGGAATGAAGTCCAGTACATCCACGGTGGCCATGGTGAGCCAGCCGAAACCGCGGCCCCAGAAATGCTCGGACAGACCGGTTTCGGGGTCGGCCCAATCCTGCTGTTTTTTCTCGTCCCAGGCGTGGTAATACAGGCCGGTTTCGGGATCGCGCAGCTCTTCGCGGGTGATCTCGAACTCCTTGACCACTTCGGCCCAGCTTTCGTGCTGTTGCTCGCCTTCTTCGAACAGGAGCGCGTAGTGGGCAAGGTAGGGCATGGCCATGTAAACGCCATCCAGCCAGACCTGCCATGGGTAGCGCTCCTTGTGCCAGAAAGCGCCACCGCTGGTGCGCGGATGCTTGTGCAGGTGCTCGCGCAACTGATCGGCGGCGAGTTTGAAACGCTCTTCGCCGGTCTGCTCCCACAGGCGCAGGACGCCCACGCCGGGCTTGACGTTATCCACGCTGAAGTTGGTCATTTTATAGCGGGCAATCTCGCCCTCTTCACCAATAAAGCTGCCGGTCACATGGGGCAGAACCTTGGCGTAACGCTCCGCCGGTGCCACTTCGTTGAGTTCATCGTAGGCCATGGGGAGCAGGCCGATGATGTCGTACTCGAACTTGGGCGGACGCTCGCGGTTGGTGTCCCAGCCGTCCACGTGGTACCTCATGGTTTTGCGCTCCAGCTCGGAATCGGCCAGGCGCTTGCTCCAGTTCAGCGCCGCCTCGGCGTCCGCCGGCGGATTTTTCTGTTCCTGGCTGTGTGCGGTAGTGAGGCGTTCACGCGGAGCCAGGGTCAGGCGTTCGGCCTCTCCCTCCAGGTATTCGACAAACGCTTCACGGGTGGTGATGCCGTCCAGCTCGTGCTGCCAGACCGCCAGGAAGTAGTAGTCCACATCTTCGCCCGCCGCGTCGAGTACGGTCACATAGTTGTGCTCGTCTTCGGTCTGCCCCTCGCGGTCGGATTTACGGAACAACAGGGCCATGCCCAGGTAGTCGTCTTCACCGCTCAGGCTCTGTTTGCCCCAGCTTGCCACATAGGTGTAGGCCTTGCCGGTAATATCGACCTCGCCTTCAATCAGCTCGGTGCCCGGATGTTTGACGATGCCCGTGGTCAGGTTGTCCAGCTCGTCGCTCAGTTCCAGGTCTACGTGTACCAGGCGGCTGCCGGCAGTCATGGACAATTGTGCGGTCAGGTCGACCGTGGTGTCCGCCACCTGCCAATCTTTGTAGTGGATGCTGAATGAGGAGTAAAGGTCGCCGTTATCCAGAATCCTGGCATCCCACCCGTCCACTTCAGAAACGCGGTGTACGTGCTCACCGTCCCAGTATCCGTAGCCGCCGACGCCAAGGGAGTCGCCAACTTTGAGGATGTCCATGCCCCAGTCGGCCGGCTCGTGGTAGGAATCGTAGCCGTCCTCGCCGACATTCTGCAGAACCATGTCGTGGGTTTTCTTGCCGAAAATATCAAAGCCGTTGCGCCAGTCGAGATAGACCCGGTAGCCCACCAGATCCGATTCGATGCCGGGGCCTTCATAGCGGATGTAATAGGAGTGATCAGAGTGCTCTTCGGGTGGTGTCAGGCTCTCGACGTTTTCAAATTCACCGCCCACATATTCGTGCTGGCCTTCGCGGTTTTCATCGGAATGCGGCTGCCATTCACCGCCGACCTTGTGGGAAATTTCCGCCTGTGTGCGCTTGGCCACCTCGGGTGCCTGGCTGGCGAGCCCGCGATCAATGACCAGCTCAATGGTGCCTGCCGAGGGAAGATTGACCAGGGTGAGCAGGCCGTCTTTCTGCCCATCGCCGTCACGGTCAATCAGTTGCGTGGCGACCGGCGTACCGTTTACGGTCGCTCCCAGCTCGCTGTCCAACGCATCCTGACGCGTCAGTCCGAATTCGTCGAAGCTGACAAAATAGGGCTCATCGCTGACGGCACGGCTCAGGGCGTTGGACAGCTGGACCTGGGCGACCGGGGTCTGCTGGGTCTGCTCGGGCTGGACGCTGGAGGATTGCGGCTCGGTGGCGGGTGGTTCCTGGCTGCAACCGGCCAGAGTGGCCGCCGTTACCAACAGCGTGCCGGAAAGCGGTGGGTATTTCAGCATAGTTATCACCTTTCTGGTCTCTCTTCTTGAATGTGCTTCTAGTTATTGGTCGGAATTCGCCCGTCTCTTGTTGGGAGCGGAAGCACAAGCCGGGGTGTTCCGTGGAAGGGGGTCGGTCCTTGATCCGGATGCCCTAGTGGTCCATGTGGCTAATGGTTGATTCGGGCACGACCTCACCCGCCAGCGGACAATCCGCTGGCGGGGTCTTGGCCTTACTGGTTGATCCCCGAAAATCGGCTCTGATGGCCTCTCATTTCAGGGTTGCTCGACACCGATACCGCCTGGTTGTCGGGCGCTTGGAGCGGTCTCTCTCACCTCGTATATACCCGATTGGTATAGACGTTTGCCCCAGTTGTCTCCCTCTTGCCTCTTTACATCGTCGCATTAGAGGCTCGGGCACCCGGTCATTTGATGTTTTTGGGTTGCCCGATACCGCTGGCATTCAGACTCTTTGGGATTAGCCGCGTGCAGAACAGAAAACGCGAACGGTTTGCTAACGGTTTATCTTTAGAGTCTGGCAGTTTCCTCTGCGGAAATGCGTATGCCGTCATGCAGTGAACTCATTCTGGTACGGCCCGGCGGGAAAATCAAGGCTGAAGAACAAATTTTTTCCTGTAATGGGGAATATATTAGTGAGATTGTTTCGGTATTTTTGCTGTAAACGGTTACACATAATTTATTATATATGAGTAACCGATTACATTTTGCGTGAACTTCGCAGTGAGACGGTTTCATGGCTTTATGGGAGGGAATTCCGGCAAAAAATTAACGGGTGAGGCCGCTCCTACTCCGTTGCGATTGACAGCGGTGTCAAATGGGATAAACAGCCCATTCTGTGCAAATGACAACGCTGTCAGATTGCGTTTTGCGTAAATTTTTTGGGTGGGGTTTTCACACCATGCGTTGCGAGTGGTTGCGGTGTCCGCTTTGTCGGTGCTAAATTTGATCCCGGTATTGACCGAATACCATTGCCGATTTTTCAGGCGCCGCAAGGCGCCTGTTTTTTTCTGTACCTGAAAAAGAATCCCGCAAAACAAAAAGCGTCGGCCCGCAGGGGTGGCGACACACGGGAAATTGGCAGGCCGGCTCGACGGAGCGCGAACGGCTTTTACCACCGAACGGTTTCTGTTCTGCCAGGTGAGAGTGGCGTCAGAGACTCCAATCTTTGGGTGATCATTATTTTGGCGAACATCATTCATTTACACGAGCGCGACAACGTAGGCGTGTGTAAAGGGGCTATTCCGGCGGGCACGGCACTGATCGAGCCCGAATTGACTCTGGTTGACGATATCCCGGCCATGCACAAAGTGGCGCTGGTGGATATCCCTGAAGGTCAGCCCATCCTGAAATACGGTCAGGTGATCGGTTTTGCCGCCAAGGCCATCAAGGCCGGTGAGCATGTGCACAGTCATAACTGCAAAATGGGCGAGGCGGAAAAAGATTATGGCTTTTGCCGCCTCGCCAGGCCCACGGACCTTGTGCCCGAAAGCGAACGGGCCACGTTCCGGGGCTACCGACGCGCCAATGGCAAGGTCGGAACGCGCAATTACATTGGTATTCTGACTACTGTGAATTGCTCCGCCACCGTCGCCAAGGCCATTGCCCAGCACTTCACCTTCTCGGGCGAACTGGACGACTACCCCAATATTGATGGCGTCGTGGCCTTTACCCACGAAACCGGCTGCGGCATGCGCTCCGATGGCGAAGGCTATGAGACTCTGCGGCGCACTTTCGATGGTTATGCACGCCACCCCAACTTCGGCGGCATTCTCATGGTCGGGCTCGGCTGCGAAACCATGCAGGTTCGTCGGGTGATGGAGGAGAGTGGTCTGGGGGATACCGACACCTTTCAGGCATACACCATTCAGGATGTCGGCGGTACCCGTAAGGCGATTGAGCGTGGCATCGAGGTGTTGCGCGGCATGTTGGATGGGGTGAATCAGCACACCCGCGAAACCGTCCCGGCCAGCGAGCTGACCCTGGCGGTCCAGTGTGGTGGTTCGGATGCCTTCTCCGGTATTACGGCGAACCCCGCGCTGGGCGCGGCGGGGGACATTCTGATCCGCCATGGCGGTACTGTCATTTATTCGGAGACACCGGAAATTTTCGGTGCCGAGCACCTGCTGACCCAGCGTGCAAAAACACCCGAGCTCGCCCAAAAGTTGCTCGATCGCATTGAGTGGTGGCAGGATTATACGGCGCGCAACGATTTTGAGCTGGACAATAACCCCTCTCCGGGTAACAAAGCGGGTGGCTTGACCACCATCATGGAAAAGTCCCTGGGGGCCCAGGCCAAGAGCGGTTCCACCGAAATGGTGGGCGTGTACCTGTATGGGGAAGAAGTAAAAGAGAAGGGGCTGGTGTTCATGGACAGCCCCGGGTTTGACCCCGTGTCGGTCACCGGGCAGGTTGCCTCGGGCGCCAACGTGGTATGCTTTACCACCGGTCGCGGTTCAGCCTTTGGCTTCAAGCCCGCGCCCAGCCTGAAGCTGGCCAGCAATTCCGAGCTGTATCAGCGGATGCAGGAGGACATTGATATCAATTGTGGTGGCATTCTGGATGGTGAGAAAACCATGCAGGAATGCGCCGAAGAAATTTTCCGGGTCGTACTCGCGACGGCTTCGGGAGAGCAGACCCAGAGCGAAAAGCTCGGGTACGGTGATAATGAGTTCAACCCCTGGAAAATAGGGGCCGTGGTGTAGGAGATCAATCCGGGTGCTCTGTGGGCACCCACACAACGCGGACCAGCGGAGGAGAGAACCCCGGGAGGTGAGAGACCCGGGGTTTTCTCGGCGCAGAATCAAGGCGGGAAAACGCCAACTGACGCACTCTGTTGACTCCAGACAACAAAAAACGAGGCCCTGATTCCATCAGGCGCCCGTTGATTAGGACATCATTCCGCTCAATCCCCACCTTTTACGGGAAAAGCGGCTATGTTTAATGGTGTCCATCACATGAGGGAGACGTTTCATGAAAATAGCGATACCCAAAGAGCGTCGCGAGCACGAGCGGCGTGTAGCCGCAACGCCCGAGACGGTCAAGAAATTGATTGCCCTCGGTGCCGAGGTGGCGGTAGAGGCGGGCGCGGGCCTGTCCAGCCGTATCACCGATGAGGCCTACGAGGCGGCGGGCGCCACTCTGGTCAGCGACCTGAACAGTCTGCTGGGCGATGCCGATGTGGTGCTCAAGGTCCAGCGTCCCCTGCTGGGCGGAGGCGACCAGCCCGACGAGTTGTCCCCGATGAAAAAGGGCGCTCTGCTGATTGCCGGCCTGTCCCCCTACGCCGAACCCGACGCCATCAAACGCTATGCCGAGGCGGGTGTGACCGCCATCGCCATGGAGTTTGTGCCCCGCATCACCCGTGCCCAGAGCATGGATATCCTCAGTTCCCAGAGCAACCTCGCCGGTTACCGTGCGGTACTGGAAGCGGCTTATGTATACGATCGGGCCATGCCCATGATGATGACCGCCGCCGGGACCATTGCTCCCGCCCGGGTGATGGTGCTGGGCGCCGGTGTCGCCGGTCTGCAGGCCATTGCCACCGCCAAGCGTCTGGGCGCCATTGTATCCGCCACGGATGTCCGGCCCGCCGCCAAAGAGCAGGTGGAAAGCCTGGGCGGCAAGTTCGTCATGGTCGAGAGCGACGAAACCAAAGAAGCGGAAACCGCTGGTGGTTACGCCAAGGAAATGAGCGAAGACTACAAGCGCAAGCAGGCGGAGCTGGTGGCGGAAACCCTGAAGAAACAGGACATAGCCATTTGCACCGCACTAATTCCCGGCCGCAAGGCCCCGACCCTGATCAATGACGAAATGGTGCACAGTATGCGCCCCGGCTCGGTGATTGTGGATCTGGCCGCAGAGCAGGGCGGCAACTGCACCCTGTCCAAGCCCGGTGAGGTGGTGGATGTGAACGGTGTGTCCATTATCGGCCACTACAACATTCCGAGCCGGCTGTCCGCCGATGCCAGTTCGCTGTTCGCCAAGAACCTACTCAACTACCTGACGCCTCTGGTCGATGCCGAGAGCAAAGCGCTCAAGGTCGATTGGGAAGACGAAATCGTTGCCGCTTCCGTGCTGACACGGGACGGTCAGGTCGTTCATTCCGCTTTCCAAAGCGAACAATAAGGGGGTCGTCATGGAAGCCAATTTCATTCAGCAGTTATCCATTTTCGTGCTGGCGATTTTCGTCGGCTACTACGTCGTCTGGAGTGTCACCCCGGCACTGCACACACCGCTGATGGCCGTTACCAACGCCATCTCCAGTGTGATCATTGTGGGCGCATTGATCGCCGCCGGCCCCGAGAGCATGAGCCTGTCCAAAGCCCTGGGCTTTGTGGCCATGACGCTGGCCGCGATCAATATCTTCGGTGGCTTTACCGTCACCCAACGCATGCTCGCCATGTACAAGAAGAAAAAGTAACCGGGGGAACTTATGACTGAACTACACGCGAATCTGACCTCGCTGGCCTATCTGGTCGCGGCGGTCCTGTTTATCATGGCCCTGCGCGGCCTGTCCTCGCCGGAAACCTCACGGACCGGTAATATCTGCGGCATGCTCGGCATGCTGATCGCGGTGGTGACCACCGTGTTCAGCCCGGAAGTGCAATCCTACGAATGGATTGTGGCGGCGCTGGTGCTCGGCGCGGTGATCGGTATCACCATCGCCAAACGCATCGCCATGACCGCCATGCCGCAACTGGTAGCGGCTTTCCACAGCCTGGTCGGTATGGCCGCGGTGCTGGTGGCCGGTGCGGCCTTTACCAACCCGGGGGCGTTTGGCCTGGTCGGCGCGACCGGAGATATCTTTGTCGCCAGTCGTATCGAGATGGGTCTGGGTGTCGTGATCGGTGCGATCACCTTTTCCGGGTCCGTGATCGCCTTCACCAAACTGCAAGGGCTGGTCTCCGGTGCACCGGTGTCTTTCGGCGGCCAGCATTATCTCAATGCCCTGTTTGGCCTGGTGATACTGGCCCTGCTGGTTTACTTCTGCATCGATCAGCAGCCCTGGATCTTCTGGACCATGACCGCCCTGGCGTTTGTCATCGGGGTGTTGATCATCATCCCCATCGGCGGTGCCGATATGCCGGTGGTCGTGTCCATGCTCAACTCCTACTCCGGTTGGGCCGCAGCGGGCATTGGTTTCACCCTGAAAAACGACGCCCTGATTGTCACCGGCGCCCTGGTGGGTTCTTCCGGTGCGATTCTGTCCTACATCATGTGTAAAGGCATGAACCGCTCGTTCTTCAATGTGATTCTCGGTGGCTTCGGCGGCGACTCCTCCGCCGGCGGCCCGGCCGGTGCGGCGGACGATCGTCCAGTGAAGCAGGGCAGCGCGGAAGATGCAGCCTTCATCATGAAAAACGCCGGCTCGGTGATCATTGTGCCGGGCTACGGTATGGCGGTGGCCCAGGCGCAGCACGCGCTGCGTGAAATGTGCGACGAGCTGAAAGAAGCGGGCGTGACCATCAAGTATGCGATTCACCCGGTGGCAGGTCGTATGCCGGGCCATATGAACGTACTGCTGGCGGAAGCGAACGTGTCGTATGACGAGGTGTTCGAGCTGGAGGATATCAACAGCGAATTCCAGACCACGGATGTCGCTTTTGTGATCGGTGCCAACGATGTGACCAACCCGTCGGCGAAGACCGATCCGGCCAGTCCGATTTACGGTATGCCGATTCTGGATGTGGAAAAGGCGAAGACGGTTCTGTTCGTCAAGCGCGGTATGTCGGCAGGTTACGCTGGGGTGCAGAATGAGTTGTTCTACAAGGACAACACCATGATGCTGTTCGGCGATGCCAAGAAAATGGTTGAGACGATTCTTCGTAACCTCGATTAATAGTTGGGTGGTCGTTCGGCTTTGGGGGCTTCTCGACTTCGGGGGTGGGTGTGGGGCACACGGTTTCAAAACACGCCGTACATACATCCCTGTAGGCTCGGATCGCCGGTCCCCGGCTCTACGGTTTTGAAACCGTGTGCCCCACACCCGCGTACCGATTGGTAGAGGTAACGACTTAAGTGGTTGCGGTAACCTCTCAGTGTTGTGACGTTCAAAGAACATGCAATGACGAAAGGTTTCTGCCCAAGTGAGGGATGACATGGGGTACACCGTTTCGGGACCGTAGAGCGGGGGACCCGCGATCCGAGCCCCCAGGGATGGGTTTACGGCGTGTCCCGAAACGGTGTACCCCATGGCAGCCCGGATTTAAAACACCGAAGGCCAAAACAGACAAACAAGGTTTAATTGAGAGAAGGTAGGCTGCCCTGTATCATGGTCAGCTCGACAATAAGAGAGAAGGTCACTATGCAATCAAACCAACCAACCACCTGGCGGCGAGTGCTCGGCTGCATTGCGGTAACCATCGGCCTGGCCGGCTGTGACACCGTAGTGGACGACACCGTCTACATGAAAATGGGGCATGACCTCGATCGAAGCACGCCCGTGCACAAAGCCATGGTTCACATGGCCGACCGGTTGCATGAACTGTCGGACGGTAGCGTTCAGTTGGAAGTCTACTCCAACGGCCAGCTCGGCTCCGAACGGGAACTGATTGAACTGCTCCAGATTGGCAGCCTGGCCATGACCAAAGTGTCCGCCAGCCCAATGGAAAGCTTCGTACCGGAAATGAAAGTGTTCAGCTTGCCCTACGTATTCCGGGATCACGAACACTTCTGGAATTTTCTCGACAGCGATGCCGGTATCAAAATGCTCCAGTCCGGTGCGGATGTCGGATTGCGGGGGCTGGGTTACTACGATGCCGGTAGCCGCAGCTTTTACACCGTCAACAAACAGGTCGAAACGCCTGAAGACCTGGCCGGGATGAAAATCCGGGTTCAGGAGAGTCAGACCTCCATGGCAATGGTCCGCTCCCTGGGCGGCTCTCCAACTCCGGTTTCCTGGGGTGAGCTCTATACCGCCCTCTCCCAAGGTGTCGTGGACGGTGCCGAGAACAACCCGCCGAGCTTTTTCATCTCCAAGCACTACGAAGTGGCGAAGTTCTACTCGCTCAATGAGCACACCTATGTACCGGACGTGGTCCTGATCAGTAACTACGTCTGGAACTCTCTGGATGAACAACAACAGGCCTGGCTGCAGCAGGCCATGGATGAGTCGGTGACCTACCAGAAACAACTATGGGCCGAAGCGACCGAGCACGCGCTGGAAGAGGTGCAAAAAGCCGGTGTGGAAGTGGTTTATCCGGACAAGACACCCTTTATGGAACGTGTTGAGCCCATGCATGAAGAACTGCGCGGTGAGCCCGTGTACGAGCTTCTGCAGCAGATCAAATCCATGTGAGCGCGGAGACGAGAGCCATGAACAGTGTAATGAGAGTAATAGATCGCGCCCTCGCCTGGGTGTTGATGGTATTGATGGCCGTAATGGTGATCGATGTCACCTGGCAGGTTGTCACCCGCTTTATTCTGTCCGAGCCCAGCTCGGTGACCGAGGAGCTGGCCCGTTTCCTCTTGGTCTGGATCGGGCTGCTAGGGGCCGCCTACGCATTTCGTGTGCGAGCACACCTGGGGCTGGATATTGTCACTTCCAGTCTATCTCGCCAGGCTCAGGTAAAAACCGAAATTCTGATCAACGTGCTGTGTTTCGCGTTTGCCGCGAGCGTGATGGTGGTCGGCGGTTTCAAACTGATGATGTTGACGCTGGACCTGAATCAACTGTCGCCAGCGCTGCAGATTCCCATGGGGTATATCTACAGCGTCGTCCCCATCAGTGGAATACTGATTTGTCTGTTCGCCATTGATCATATTCGATTGCGCGAAATTCCGGGTGCCAGTGAAGACCTGCCCATCGACTAACGCTGCTAGAGAGAACGAATAAGAGAGGCGAACCCCTATGGAACTGTCAATTGTCGTGTTGGTGCTCAGCTTCGTTGTGTTGCTGTTCCTCAACGTCCCCATCGCCATCAGTATCGGTATCTCCACCCTGCTGACGATGTTGTTTACCATTGATTTTACGCCGGCGGTCATGACCCTGGCGCAGCGCATGGCGGGGGGCATCAACAGCTTTGCGTTGCTTGCCATCCCATTCTTCATCCTGTCCGGTATTCTGATGGGGCAGGGCGGGATTGCGCACCGGCTGATTGAATTCGCCAAGGTATTTTTTGGCATGCTGCCCGGCGGCCTGGCGTTTGTGAACGTGATCAGTTGTACCCTGTTCGGGGCCATTTCCGGCTCCGCTGTGGCGGCCACTTCAGCGGTCGGTGGTTTTATGGTCCCGGCCATGACCAAAGAGGGTTACGATCGGGGCTTTAGTGGTGCGGTCACGGTTACGGCTTCCACGACCGGTCTGCTGATTCCGCCGAGCAACGTGTTGATCGTCTACTCGTTGGCCAGTGGTGGTGTTTCCATTGCCGCGCTGTTTATTGCCGGTTACATCCCGGGCTTGCTGTTGATGGCGGGGTTGATGGCGGTCTGCGGTATCTGGGCCAAGATGAAAGGGTACCCGGTGGGCGATCGCATTCCGTTTCGCGAAGCGGTGCGTAAAACCATTGATGCCATTCCGAGCCTGCTGCTCATCATCATCGTCATCGGCGGTATTGTGGCGGGTTTCTTTACCGCCACCGAGGCCAGTGTGATCGCGGTACTCTACGCCCTGGCACTGTCGGTGTTCATCTACCGCGAGGTCAAGGTCAACCAACTGCCGCAGATTCTGGTCAAGTCGGTTGAGACCACCGCGATTGTAATGTTGCTGATCGGCACCTCCACGGCGATGTCCTGGGTAATGTCCTATGAGAATATCCCGCAGACCATCAGTGACGCGCTGATTGCGCTGAGCGATAACCCCTATATCATTCTGCTGACCATCAACCTGATTCTGTTGATCGTCGGTATTTTCATGGACATGACACCGGCGGTCCTGATCTTTACCCCGATTTTCCTCCCGGTCGTCACCGAGCTGGGCATGTCGCCGCTGCATTTCGGTATCATGATTGTATTGAACCTGTGTATCGGGTTGTGTACGCCGCCGGTAGGGAGTGTGCTCTTTGTCGGCTGTGGGATTGCCAAAACCACCATCAGCAAAATGTTCAAGCCTTTGCTGCCGCTCTACGCCGCGATGTTTGTTGTCCTGTTGCTGGTCACTTACGTGCCGGCCTTCAGTGAAGCCTTGCCGCGTCTGTTCGGACTGTACGAGTAATCTGGAGCGATAGAATACGATGAAAATTGAACACTTTGCCTACAATGTGGCTGACCCGGAGGCGGTGGCCGAGTGGTATACCGCCAATCTGGGGATGACCGTTGCACGGAAGATGGAGGGCGGGCCCCGTACCCACTTTCTGAAAGATTCCAGCGGTCAGGTCATGATTGAAATTTACAACAATCCGCCGGATGAAGTACCTCCCTACGCGGATATGAACCCACTGATTCTGCATCTTGCGTTTGTGTGCGAAAACCCGGACGCGAAGCGGGCGGAACTCGAGAAAGTGGGAGCGACGTTTGTTGAGGAAGTGAAGCCTCAGGATGGCTCGCACCTGGTGATGATGCGCGATCCGTTTGGTTTCAGTATTCAGCTGTGTAAACGGGGCGTGCCGATGCTGTAGTGGCAGGGGTGTAGCCCAGTCGTAAAAAAGGCGGCGCCTGGGCGCGCCGCCTGTGAGGTGTCAGCCGTTGATACCGGCTTCAAACAGGGTTTTCTCGATTACGCCGCCCCGGTGCTGGATGACCACTCGTGCACAACGGGTGCCGTTTGCAGCGGCTGCCTCTGCCGAGGCGCCGTCCAGTCGCGCGGCCAGGTAGCCAGCGTTGAAGGTGTCGCCGGCACCGGTTGTGTCGATCACGTTATCGACTTTGGGCACCGGGACCCGTTGCTCTTCGCCATCCACGATCAGCACGGTTTCCTCGGCGCCACGCTTCAGTACCAGCTCGGACAGCGCCTGATAACGCTTTTTGCAGCCCTCGATGGAATCGTCGCCCCACAGCAGCTGCTCATCATCAAGCGTCAGCAGGGCGATATCGGTGTGCTTGAGCATGGCCTGCATGGCGTTCTGGGCGTCCTTGGCGGTGTTCCACAGGCGGGGGCGATAGTTGCTGTCGAAAATGACTTTTACCCCTTTGCCGCGCAGTTTGGCGAGGGCATCGAACAGGCTTTGCCGGGCGGTATCGGTCATGATGGCGAGCGTGATGCCGCTCAGGTAGACCGCGTTGAACTCCTGCAGCTGGTTGTACAGGCGCACGCTTTCGTTGGGCTCGGAAAACAGTTCGCGCGCGGGCGCTTCGCGGCGCCAGTAGAAAAATTCCCGCTCACCATCGGGGGTGTTACGGATGATGTACAGCCCGGGTGAACGACCGGCAACCCGTTCGATCATATCAGTGCCGATACCCTCGTCGTGCATCCGCTGGATGATCTGCTCACTGTAGGGATCATCCCCGAGGCGAGTGACATAGTGGGTTTCCAGCCCCAGGCGGGACATGTAGACAGAGGTATTGTAGGTGTCGCCCGCGTAGGAGAGCGCCATGATTTCGCGGGTCTCCTCCTGCGCGGTAGGATAAGGCGAAAGCTCCACCATAACTTCGCCAATTGCTGCTATACGTGCCATAAAGAGGATGCCTGTTGGTTGATCGTTGATGTTGTAATGGTTATGCCGCGAGCTACGGGGCATGAATGCCATGGCGGCAATTGCAGGACAGTGAACAGAAAATATACCATCGAGTGGGAGAGATTGCCAATGTGAGTACGATTGACAACGCTGCCATAGAGCGGCGAAGAGCCTGACTCACAATTGCCTATCAACCAAAAGAAAGAGTGATGTTATGAAACGTTTAAACAATGAAACTTTGGGGCAGGTGCCCGCTTCCGTGAGCACCCCGAACTATGATCGCTCGGCGCTGAAAGCCGGTATTGTCCACCTGGGTATTGGGGCCTTTCATCGGGCCCACCAGGCTTTTTATACCGAAGCGGTCCTGAATCAATTTGGCGGGGATTGGGGCATCATCGGGTGCAGCCTTCGCTCGCCAACGGTGCGCGAGCAGCTCGCACCCCAGGACGGGCTGTACACGCTCGTTGAGCGCTCGAGCGACAGCGAAAAGCTGCAGATCGTCGGCGCCGTGAAGGCGGTCATGGTGGGCCCGGAAGATCCATCGGCGCTGGTCGCCGTGATGGCCGATCCGGCCATCAAGATTGTTTCGATGACGGTCACTGAAAAAGGGTATTGCCACGATCCGGCCACCGGCAACCTCAACCTGAAAAACCCGGATATTCAGCATGATCTTGAGAACCTGAACAAGCCCCGATCGGCCATCGGTTATCTGGTATCGGCACTGAAAGCGCGAATGGAAGCCGGCGTGCCCAGCTTTACCGCGCTGAGTTGCGATAACCTGCCCAATAATGGCCAGGTGTTGGAAAAGGCGCTGCATCAATTTGCCGAGCAGGTCTCGCCCGAGCTGGCGCAGTGGATTCGTAGTAATACCACCTTCCCCTGCACCATGATCGACCGGATTGTTCCGGCGACCACCGACGACGATCGTCAGCACGTGGAGGAGTTGTTGGGCCTGCGCGATGAGGGAACGGTTTTTACCGAGCCGTTCACTCAGTGGGTCATTGAGGATAACTTCGCCAACGGTCGCCCCGCTTGGGAAGAGGTGGGCGCGCAATTGGTCGACGAGGTGGAAATCTTCGAGAAGATCAAGTTGCGCCTGCTCAATGGTGCTCATTCAGCTCTGGCGTACTCCGGTTACCTCGCCGGCTTTGATTATGTCAGCGAGGTGATGGCCGAGCCGGCCTTCGTGAAGATGGTGGAAACCTATCATGCCCGGGAAGCCGGTGAAACGGTCAGTGCACCGGAGGGGTTTGATATTGAATTCTATAAAGGCCAGCTGCGCGACCGGTTTCGCAACAAATCGCTGAAACACCGGACCTGGCAGATTGCGATGGACGGCTCACAGAAGCTGCCTCAACGTCTTCTGCACACCTTGCGGGATCAGCTTCAGGGTGCTGGTCATATCGACATCATTACCCTGGGGGTTGCCGCCTGGATTCGCTATGTCTCTGGCGTTGATGAGAAGGGGCAGCCCATTGAGGTTTCCGATCCGTTGGCGGATACCTTGCGAGCGGCGTGTGATTCGGCAAAAGGTGATCCGGCGGCCATGGTCAAAGCGGTGGTTTCGATCAAGGAAGTGTTCGGCTCGGACCTCATCAATGAACCGGTGTTTGTCGAGTCCACCACTCGCTGGCTGACGTCGTTTTACGATAAAGGCGTACTGGCGACGGTTCGCGAACACTTTGGCGAGTAATTGCCCTCCCTGTCAGGCTGGGCGGCGCTCGCCCGGCCGGCTTTCCATAGCCCCTTTGAGATATTCATTATGAGACTCGTTTCGTTCGCCTTTGCGTTGTTGGCCATGATGGTGGTGGTTGGCTGTGGTGATGCTCGTCGAGACCTACACGCCGTTGTGGATCAACAGCAACGCGCGTTTGACGATCTGCCGGTCTACCCGACGGTGCAGGCAGCGTTGGACGCGGCTCCGGATTCGAGCGACGCGCCCCATCGTATTCTGATTCGCGCAGGAGAATACCGGGAGAAACTGAGAATCGACAAGCCGTTTATCCATCTATTGGGTGAAGGCATGGAACAGACCCGAATTCACTACGATGACTACGCCGGTCGGGACGACGGTGACGGTGGTAACCTGGGTACCTTCCGCAGCTATACGGTCAGTGTGACCAGCACCGATGTGCAGTTCCATTCGCTCAGTATCGAGAACCGCTTTGACTTTGTGGCCAACGATGCGCTGGCCAAGGACCATCCGGATCGGGTGAGCGGAACCCAGGCCGTTGCGCTGCACCTGGACAAGGGCAGTGATCGCATCCTGGCGCGGGATGTTCAGCTGCTCGGTCATCAGGACACGCTGTACATGAACGGCAAACGCGCCTGGTTCGACAAGTCGCGCATCGCCGGTAACGTGGACTTCATATTCGGCGCGGGTAATGCGTTGTTCACTGATTCGGATATTCTGACCACCGCACGCGGGAGCAGGCACGCCACACACGGTTATGTGACCGCGCCCTCCACGGATATCGAGTCAGAGTTCGGTTTTACCTTTCTCAACTGTCGGCTGCTCCGGGAGGAAGGCGTCCCGGATGACTCGACCGCGCTGGGTCGACCCTGGCATCCGACCACCACATTCGATGACGGCCGTTATGCCGATCCGGACGCGATTGGAAAAGCCGTTTTCGTGGGTTGCTACATGGCGGCACATATCAAGGAGTCCGGCTGGGACAAGATGGGTGGTACCGCCCCGGACGGCACCAGGATGTGGTTCTACCCGGAAGATTCCCGTTTCTTTGAGTATGGCAGCGAAGGCCCCGGCGCTCACGATCATAAGGGGCGGCGGCACTTATCCGAATCTGAAGTGAAACAATACCGGATTGATACCATTCTGGGAGATTGGGCACCGGAGCGGTAGCTCCGTCTTGCAGACGAAAACGGCAGGACATACCTGCCCTGCCGTTTCGGTTGATGTCCGACTGCGTCGTGGTTAGGCGATCGTGATGCGCTTGTCCAGGTACACATCCTGAATGGCATTCAGCAGTTCCACCCCTTCGTTCATGGGGCGCTGAAACGCCTTTCGGCCGGAAATCAATCCCATGCCGCCGGCGCGTTTATTGATCACCGAGGTGCGCACCGCCTGAGCGAGATCGCCCGCACCGGTGGAGGCGCCGCCGGAGTTGATCAGACCGATTCGCCCCATGTAGCAGTTCGCCACCTGATAGCGGACCAGATCAATCGGGTGGTCGCTGGATAAATGACTGTAAACCTTCGGGTGGGTTTTTCCGACCTTCACCGCGTTAAAGCCACCGTTGTTCTCCGCCATTTTCTGCTTGATGATATCCGCCTTGATGGTCACACCCAGGTGGTTGGCCTGTCCGGTCAGGTCGGCCGCGGTATGGTAGTCAACGCCATCCTGTTTGAAATCACCGTTGCGCAAGTAGGTCCAGAGAATGGTCATCATGCCCAGCTCGTGCGCCTGTTCGAACGCGGCGCTGATTTCCTGCAACTGACGGCGGGAATTCTCCGAACCGAAATAGATGGTGGCGCCGATGGCAACGGCTCCCATGTCGTAAGCCTGCTTGACCTGCCCGAACAGCGTCTGATCGTAAGTGGTCGGGTAGACCAAGGCATCGTTGTGGTTCAGCTTGACCACGAACGGAATACGATGGGCGTACCGGCGGGCAACGGACCCCAGCGCCCCCAGGGTTGAGGCCACCGCATTACAGCCGCCCTCAATGGCCAGTTCGACTATGTTCTTGGGGTCGAAGTACAGCGGATTGGGCGCAAAGGAAGCGCCTGCCGAGTGTTCAATCCCCTGGTCCACCGGCAGGATCGACAGATAGCCCGTGCCGGCCAGGCGGCCGTGGTTGAGCAATTGCTGATAGGCACGAAGCACCGGAATCGGGCGATCGGTCTGGGAAAAGGTCTGGCTGACGTAATCGGCACCGGGAAGCGTCAGCTGTTCCTGAGTGATTTTTTCACAACGGTGAGTGAGCAGGCTGTCCGCCTCTTCACCCAGCAGCTTGGTGATATCGTTCATGTCTTTCGTCTCTCAGTTGGTTGATACGCGCACTGGAGTGCGTCTCTATCGTGTTGGCCATCGGTGATGGCAGGTTGGGCTCCCCCGGGATTGACAGAGACACCTTCCCCGGCCAAAAGCTCTCACCCCTTTCGCCGAAGAACACCAGTGTCCCTGTCAAAATCAATTCAATTAAAGATCGTAAAATTCCGCACACTTTTTGGGAATCACGGATTTTTTCAGCGTCCGGTAGGCCGGCAATCCGTTCTGATAGGGTGGATAGGCCTCACCCTCAATCAGCGGTGACAGGTAACGGCGCGCTTTGTCGGTAATATGAAAGCCGTCGTCGCTGATGAAGTCGGTGGGCAGACATTTCTCGACGTTGGCCACCTCGGACAGGGGCGCCTTGTCGATGTGCCACCGGTAAGGCAGGTCGCTTTCTCGAACCACCACCGGCATGACGGCATTGTCCCCGTTGACCGCGTACCGCACGGCAGCGCGACCGAGCTCATAGGCCTGGTCCACATCGGTTTTTGACGCAATATGGCGGGCGGCCCGCTGCAGATAATCGCAGACTGCCCAGTGGCATTTGTAACCCGCGTGCTGTTTGATTTTGTTCACAATGACGGGGGCAACGCCACCGAGCTGCGCATGACCAAAAGCGTCGGTGCTGCCGGAGCTGGAGAGAAACTCACCCGCTGCATCCTTCGCGCCCTCGGACACGACGATCATGCAGAAGCCGCGCTCGGCAACGACCCGGTCGACCTGCTCCAGAAAACGCGATTCATCCAGCGGCACTTCCGGGAATAGAATGATGTCCGGTCCCATGCCCCGCTCGTCCCGCGCCAACCCGGCGCTGGCGGCAACCCAGCCCGCGTGGCGCCCCATGACTTCCATGACGAACACCTTGGTGGAGGTGCGTTGCATGGAGGCGACATCGAAGGAGGCCTCGAGGATGGAAACGGCAGTATACTTTGCGACGGAGCCAAAGCCCGGGCAGCAGTCGGTGATCGGCAGATCGTTGTCCATCGTTTTGGGGACACCGATGCAGGTGATGGGAAAGCCCATCTTCTCGGACAACTGTGAGACTTTGTGCGCAGTATCCTGTGAGTCGCCGCCACCGTTGTAGAAAAAGTAACGAATATCGTGGGCCCGGAAGACCTCAATCAGGCGCTCGTATTGGGTGCGATGTTCCTCTATCGACTTGAGCTTGTAGCGGCAGGACCCGAAGGCGCCGGACGGAGTGTGCAGCAGTGCAGCCAGATCGCTCTCGGACTCGGCGGTGATGTCGATCAACTCTTCGGTCAGTGCGCCAATGATGCCGTCTCGGCCAGCGTAAAGCGTACCGATGGTGTCGGGGTGGGCTTTGGCTTCGGCGATAACACCGGCAGCCGACGCATTGATCACAGCGGTGACGCCGCCGGACTGCGCGTAAAATGCATTGTGTGGCACGGTCTGTTCCTTTGGTTGATAACAATGAGGATATGCCTCATTGCGGTCTCTCGTCTCTCATCAGTGGGCGCTTTTTTTGACGTCTTCCGTAAGCTCTGTTGGCTTTTCCGGTTTGTGCGTCGCGCCTCACTCTATTTGATCATAGTGTCGGTATCGCACTCCGTAAATAATGGCGGGGTGCAGAATCCAGTGCCGATTGGTCGTCTTCTTGGGAGACGTTTGCTTGGGTGAGTTTTTATAGGGGGAGTGGATTTTAGCACAGGCAGAGCTGCTTGCAATGGTTGCGTGAGGATAAACCGGGTGTAACCGTTACGACTTTTTTGCGATGAACCGAGGCAATTATTGCGTACCGTTTACATAAGTATGACAAAGCAACAAGAGTGAATTAAGCGTCGGGTGCCATGCATCACCCGACGGCGTTGATTGTAGTAAGAATGACTTTTTCTTTGCTTCAGGGCTCAGCGCTATCATCTCCCCCCGCCATATCCAACTCTTTCAGTTTGCGAGTCAGGGTGTTCCGTCCCCATCCCAAAAGATTGGCGGCATCGCGTTTCCGACCTGCGGTGTACTTCAGGGCGGTTTCGATCAGTGCCCGCTCAAAAGTGGGTACCGCTTCACTCAACAGTTGGTGGTGGCCGCGCGCCAGTGCCTGGTCGGCCCAGTGGCGTAAGGCTTTTTCCCAATCGTCGGCGGGGGCGTTGTCTTCCTTGTGGTGAAGCAGTTCCGGCGGCAGATCTTCAATGTGCACTTCGCGCCCGGACGCCATGACGGTAATCCACCGGCAAGTGTTTTCCAACTGACGGACATTGCCGGGCCAGGCGAGGGCGCAGAAAAACTCTTCCGTTTCCGGCAGTAGAATCTTGGTATCCACATCCAGTTCGCCAGCGGCTTTTTGCAGAAAGAACTTGGCCAGCTTGGGAATATCTTCCCGGCGGTCGGCCAGCTTGGGAATATGAATGCGGATGACGTTAAGTCGGTGAAACAGGTCTTCACGAAAACGACCGTCGGCAACCAGGTTTTCGAGGTTCTGGTGCGTGGCGGCAATGATGCGAACATCTACTTTGACCGGCGTGTGGCCGCCTACCCGGTAAAACTCGCCGTCGGCCAGTACTCGAAGCAGGCGGGTCTGGGTTTCGGCGGGCATATCGCCAATTTCGTCCAGAAACAGAGTGCCGCCATTGGCCTGCTCAAAGCGGCCCTGACGTTGCGCGGCCGCGCCGGTAAATGCGCCTTTTTCGTGGCCGAACAGCTCCGATTCCATCAGGTCCTTGGGGATTGCCGCCATATTCAAAGCAATGAAAGGTTCTTCCCGGCGGGGGCTGTGGCGATGCAGTGCGTGGGCAACCAGCTCTTTACCAGTACCGGACTGGCCGTTGATCAGTACCGTGATGTTGGATTGTGACAGGCGTCCAATGGCCCGGAAAACTTCCTGCATGGCCGGCGCTTCACCGATGATTTCGGTGTTGACTTCAACCGCTTCGCTGCCATCGCTTTCGCTTTTCTGTTCCTGGGCATGGGCCAGTGCCCGCTGGGTTACCGCTACCGCTTCGTCGACGTCAAAGGGTTTGGGCAGGTATTCAAAGGCGCCGCCCTGGTAAGCCGCTACCGCGCTGTCCAAATCGGAGTGGGCGGTCATGATGATGATCGGAATGTCCGGGTGTTGGGCGTGCAGATCTTTGAGCAGTGCCAGACCATCAATACCGGGCATCCGGATGTCGCTGATGATGGCATCGGGCACATCCCGTCCCAACTGGCTGATGGCGCTGTCGCCGGAGTCGAAGGCCCGCGCCTCAATGCCGGCACCCTGCAGGGCTTTTTCAAGCACCCAGCGAATGGATCGGTCGTCGTCGATTATCCAGACTCGGTTAGACTTCTGCATGTTGAGCTTCCATAGGTAGGTAGAGCGAAAAGCGGGTTTGTCCCGGCTCACTGTCGCATTCGATCAGGCCCTGGTGCTGGTGAATCAAATGCTGCGAAATGGTCAGCCCCAGTCCGGTGCCATCGGCCCGGCCGGAAATCATGGGGTAAAAAATGTTCTTGAGAATGTCCTGGGGAATGCCAGGGCCGTTGTCGACAATGTCGATGCGGCACACCAGCGGGTGGTGGTGTCGCCCGATGGTGTAGCGGCGCTGAATTCGGGTGACCAGTCGGATATCCGGTGCCTCGGTGCCACTTTCCAGCAGCGCCTGCATGGCATTGCGAGCAATGTTGAGCAGTGCCTGAATCAGCTGCTCTTTATCGGCATTCAGGTCCGGGATGCTGGGATCGTAGTCCCGGGTCAGGGTCACAGAACCGCTGCTCTCGGCCTTGATGATGGTTGCCACCCGCTCGAGCACTTCGTGAATGTTCAGCCACTGGCGCTGGGGCAACTGGTTCGGGCCGAGCATTCGGTCCACCAGATTGCGCAGCCGGTCGGCTTCATCAATGATCACCCCGGTGTATTCCTGCAGGTCGCTACCGGGCAGCTCCCGGGCCAGCAACTGCGCTGCGCCGCGAATGCCGCCCAGTGGGTTTTTGATCTCGTGGGCCATGCCGCGCACCAGATTGCGGGTGGTCTCCTGCGAGGAGGTCAGCATCTCTTCCCGGCTGATGCGCAGGAGGCGGTCGATGGGCTGGATTTCGATGACCAGTCCGGAGGCCTCACCAAAGGGGGTGACCGTGTAGTCCACGGTAATCTGGCCGCCGGTCAACAGCTGCCATTCGGCGTGGCGCTTGGTGTAGTGGTTGGCCTGTTCGGCGGCGGATTTGAGCTGTCCGGGGGTCTCGCTGGACTCGAAGAAAAACTGGGTAAGCGGCTCGCCAAGGGTTCGCTCGCAACTGACGGCGAGCAGGGCCTCGGCGGCGGGGTTCATATGGCGCAACCGCAGCTCGCCGTCCACCAGAATGATGGCGGTGCTCAGGCTGTCCAGCAGCGGCTTGTGAAGATCTCCGGTACTCACTCTCGGATCGACTCCCGGTCTGATTGAAGAAAGGCGGCTGGTGTGCGGCTCTATGCACTGAAATGGAGCCCACCCTCAGGGCTGGTCTATGCAAAAAGCAATCCAACTGCGTATCGGCGGAAAGGCCCATTTTTGGGCGCTTCCGGAGAGGAGTGTAGGCGAGTTCGAAGGGGTGTGCACCATGTTGGTGCTTGTGGCGCAAAGCTCTGCCGTTCGCGCCATCAAACAGTGCGTTGAGGCGAGATCAGCTGCCACCGCGGGGAATGACGCTGGGGCGGTGCACATGAATGGTGATCGGCGCGGTCGCTGCCAGGCTCTGGCCTTGGGGATTCAGGATTTCGACCCGAACGGTATGCGTCCCCCGATAGATTTCCCGGACAATATGCTGGGTCGACCGGGTTTCGGCAACTGGGTCGCCGTCCAGGTAATAGACCAGTGCGTGCCCGGGCTGCAGGGCTGGTTGCAGCCGAACGGATATGGGGAGGTCTCGCTGACCGGGAGGGACGCTGCTGTCGGGCTGGGGGGAGACGATTTCAATCGAATAGTCCACCGGGTCGGGGGCTTCCTCCTCGGCGGTGGCTCGGCGCTGGGGTGAGACTGGCTGCCCGGGGACGTTGTTGACCGGAGGCAGCTCGTCGGAGGCGTCTTCCTGAACGCCGCGGGGCGGCTTGTCCGAGTAGCTGACCCGTCCCTCTTCATCCACGGTTTTGTAGATGGGTTGGGCCACTGTCAGGAGGCTGAACAGCATCAGGGTGATAAGCAACAGTGCAGATCGCATAAAGGAGTCCCGTGTCGGCCTTTGTGGTGGCGGGGTACAGTAAAGCTTACTCCTTGGACCCATAAAAACAAAAGCCCGTTCAGTCGCCTGAACGGGCTTTTGGTCATTCACCGACTCGAAAGCCGGTGCCTACAGCGCCTTAACAACTAGCGCCTGCGGCGAATTAACAGCTGTAGTACAGCTCGAACTCAACCGGGTGCGGGGTCATGTTCAGGCGCTCGATCTCTTCACGCTTCAGGTCGATGAAGGCGTCGATCACATCGTCAGTGAACACACCACCGGCCTTCAGGAAGTCGCGGTCTTCGTCCAGAGCGTCCAGAGCCTGTTCCAGGCTGGAAGCCACGGTCGGGATCGCCTTGCCTTCTTCCGGCGGCAGGTCGTACAGGTTCTTGTCGGCGGGGTCGCCGGGGTGGATCTTGTTCTGTACACCGTCCAGGCCTGCCATCAACAGAGCCGCGAACGCCAGGTAGGGGTTGGCGGTCGGGTCGGGGAAGCGGGTCTCGATACGACGGGCCTTGTCGCTGTTTACGTACGGAATCCGGATGGAGGCCGAACGGTTGCGGGCGGAGTAAGCCAGCATCACCGGGGCTTCAAAGCCGGGTACCAGACGCTTGTACGAGTTGGTAGAGGCGTTACAGAAGGCGTTCAGCGCGCGAGCGTGCTTGATGATACCGCCGATGTAGTACAGAGCGGTTTCGCTCATGCCAGCATAGCCGTCGCCAGCGAACTGGTTCTTGCCGTCTTTGGAGAAAGACTGGTGCACGTGCATACCAGAGCCGTTGTCACCGATCAGCGGCTTGGGCATGAAGGTGGCGGTCTGGCCGAAGGCGTGCGCCACGTTGTGTACGCAGTACTTCAGGATCTGCACTTCGTCCGCTTTCTTCACCAGGGTGTTGGCGCCAACGCCAATTTCACACTGGCCGGCAGTCGCCACTTCGTGGTGGTGAACTTCAATTTCCAGACCCATGGCTTCCATAGCGTCACACATGGCGCCACGCAGGTCGTTCAGGGAGTCGACCGGAGGTACCGGGAAGTAGCCGCCTTTCACGCCCGGACGGTGACCGGTGTTGCCGCCGTCATAGCTTTCGCTGGAAGACCAGGCCGCTTCTTCGGAGTTGATCTTGTAGAAAGCGCCGCCCATGGTGGCGTTCCACTGAACACTGTCGAACACGAAGAATTCGGGCTCCGGGCCAAACAGGGCAACGTCACCCAGGCCGGTGGACTTCAGGTACTCTTCAGCGCGCAGACCGATGGAGCGCGGGTCGCGGTCATAGCCCTGCATGGTCATCGGCTCAACGATGTTGCAGCGAACAATGACGGTCGGGCTGTCAGAGAAGGGATCCATAATGGCGGTGTCATCGTCCGGCATCAGGATCATGTCGGAGTCGTTGATGCCTTTCCAGCCATTGATGGAAGAGCCATCAAACATCTTGCCGTCTTCAAAGAAGTCTTCGTCCACATCTTTGGCGGGGATGGTGACGTGCTGCTCTTTACCGCGAGTGTCGGTAAAGCGCATGTCGACCCAGCGCGCTTCGTGTTCTTTGATCAGGTCCAGTGTTTTTTTAGACATTGAATGCCTCCAATTGAGAATAGCCCGGGGGCTACGGATAAGAAAACCTGTGCATTAAACCGTGTTTTCACGCTGGCGGCTACATCGGATTGTGACGATCTTGCCAGCGCCAGTGTGCGATAAAGGGGCAAGATGTGTGCCATCGTGCGCAAAAGCGGCAGATCGGGGCATTCAGCGTGGTTCCTGCACCAAGATGGATGTCTGTGTGTCCTAAAGTGGTGCATAAAATAGCAGTTTCGCACCATTGTGGTGCGCCCGATCTTTTTGTTTGGGGTGGCCGCATGATTTATAATGCGCGCCTCTCCCGCAAGACAAGTTCTTCAACAGTAGGCGTTCATGCATTTTATCGTCAAGGTTTTTCCCGAAATCATTATCAAGAGTCCGCCGGTGCGCAAGCGCTTTATCAAGCAGCTGCGCGACAACCTGCGTCGGCTTTTGCAGCCGCTGTCGGAGGATATTCAGGTCAAGCGGGACTGGGAAAAGGTCGAAGTGCAGGCTCCTGGGGCCGACGAGCGGCTGACGCGGCAGGTGGCCGATGTACTGGCCCGCACGCCGGGTATCGACGCCTTTGCGTTGGTGCAGGCCTACCCTCTGGGGGATCTGGACGATATTCTGGCCAAAACCCGGGCCCACTGGGCCGAGGCTCTGGCGGGCAAGACCTTCTGTGTGCGGGTCAAGCGCAGTGGTAAGCACGACTTCAGCTCCACCGACATCGAGCGCTATGTCGGCGGCGGGCTGCTGCAGCAGACCCAGGCGGCGGGCGTCAAACTGCGCGACCCGGACATTACCGTGCGGCTGGAGGTCAAGCGCCAGTGGCTGTTTGTGCTGGAGAATTTGCGCCGCGGGCTCGGTGGCTACCCCCTGGGCGCTCAGAACGATGGCGTCCTGTCTCTGGTGTCCGGTGGCTTCGACTCCATTGTGGCGAGCTACCTCACCATGAAGCGGGGTATGCGCACCCACTTCTGCTTTTTCAGCCTCGGCGGTCATGCCCACGAGATGGCGGTCAAGGAGGTGTCTTACTACCTGTGGCAGAAGTACGGCGCCTCCCACAATGTTCAGTTTGTCACCGTGCCCTTCGAAGGGGTGGTTGCCGAGATTCTGGAAAAGGTCGACAACGCCTACATGGGGGTGATCCTCAAGCGGATGATGCTGCGCGCCGCCAGCAGGGTTGCCGAAGAGCTGGACCTGAAGGCCCTGGTGACCGGTGAGAGTGTCGCCCAGGTGTCCAGCCAGACCATCCCCAATCTGAACGCCATTGATCGGGCCACGGATACCCTGGTGCTACGGCCGCTGATTGCCATGGACAAGCGGGATATCATCCAGTTGTCCCGGGATATTGGCACCGAAACCTACTCGGCGAATGTGCCGGAGTACTGCGGGGTGATTTCGGTGCGCCCGACCACCAACGCCAAATTGCACCGGGTGGAGTCCGAAGAGGCCCGCTTCGATTTCACCGTGTTGGAGCGGGCCCTTGAGGATCGCGCGCAGACGCCGATACATCACTTGGTGGATGCAGGTGAAACGGAACTGGATGTGGCGGTTGAGCCGCAGGTGGGCGAGGGCGATGTGGTCATTGATATTCGCCATCCCGACGAAGCGGGGCTCAAGCCCCTCGCGTTGACCGGAGATCAGTTGCTGGAAATTCCGTTTTTCAGGCTTAATGGTCAGTTCGGGAAGCTGGATCCGCAGCGCCGCTACCTGCTGTACTGCGAAAAAGGGGTGATGAGTCAGCTGCACGCGGCCCACCTGATGGATGCAGGCCATCGCAATATTGGTGTTTATCGGCCGGAGTAGGGCCGCCTCAGGAGAGTCAGAGCATGTCCCGACCCGCTGCGCGGTCCCGAAATGAATCTGCCGGCCAGAAATGGGCGCTGGTGGGCATCGCTTTTCTGTTGGTATTTCTCTCGGTCGGCTCAACGCTGTACGTCACCGGTATTCCCGCAGGGCTGTGGGGCTCGCGCGACGCCGAGGAGGCCCGGTACCGGCATACAACGCTGACGGATGCCGAGGCGGTCTGTACGGCTCACGCCCGGGAGGTGTTCGGGCGCCGGCTGACCAACCTGCGAGTGGACCGGTTTTCCAGCCGCCTCGACCGTGGGGACAATCAGTACAAGGTGTTCATGGAGGCGGATATCTATCCCAGCCGCACCCGAGAAGGCGTGGCGCTGGAAACCTTCATCAACTGCTTTACCGCCACCGACTCAACGGACATCGAACTGTTCCAATATGCCAAAGACGGCACCCAGTTCATCGCGCCGGGCGAGGAAGAGAAGGGAATGTTTGGTTTGTAAGGCCCTTTCGGGCCGCTCTGAAAGGACTTTTTTGTCTTTTTACGCACTTTTCCCGCAATTTTCATATCTGTGAAGCCTTCTGGCAGGTATAATGCCCGCCTTTTTCCAGAGTCCTCCCTCCTGAGAGTTTTCATGACAGACCAATCCGCTATTCAGAATTTGCGTAACATCGCCATTATCGCCCACGTTGACCACGGCAAAACCACCCTGGTCGATAAACTGCTGTCCCAATCCGGCACCCTGGACCGACGCAGCGAAGGCGCCGAGCGGATCATGGATTCCAACGATCAGGAGCGTGAACGCGGCATTACCATTCTGGCCAAAAACACGGCCATTCGCTGGAATGACTACCGCATCAACATCGTGGACACCCCCGGACACGCCGACTTCGGCGGTGAGGTCGAGCGGGTACTGTCCATGGTGGACTCGGTGCTGCTGCTGGTAGACGCCGTCGACGGCCCCATGCCCCAGACCCGCTTCGTGACCAGCAAGGCCTTTGAAAAAGGCCTGCACCCGATTGTGGTAGTGAACAAGGTTGACCGCCCCGGCGCCCGTCCGGACTGGGCCGTGGACCAGGTGTTCGACCTGTTTGACCGTCTGGGCGCCACCGACGAGCAGCTCGATTTCCCGATCATCTACGCCTCGGCCCTGAACGGTGTGGCGGGCATGGAGCCGGACGAGCTGGCCGACGACATGACCCCGCTGTTCCAGATGATCGTCGATAACGTGAAGGCACCGGATGTTGACATCGAAGGCGATTTCCAGATGCAGGTTTCTGCACTGGACTACAACAGCTATGTGGGCGTCATCGGTGTGGGCCGCATTACCCGCGGCAGCCTCTCGCCCAACCAGCAGGTGATTGTGGCTCGTCCCGACGGGAAAACCCGCAAGGCCAAGGTCTTGCAGGTGATGGGCTATCACGGCCTGGAGCGGGTGGAAACCACGCGCGCCACCGCCGGCGACATCGTCTGTATCACTGGTATTGATGGTCTGGATATCTCCGACACTCTGTGCAGCCCGGAGAATGTCGATCCGCTGCCCGCATTGAGTGTGGACGAGCCCACTGTCAGCATGACCTTCCAGGTCAACGACTCGCCCTTCGCCGGTAAGGAAGGCAAGTTCGTCACCTCACGCAACATCCGCGAGCGTCTGGATCAGGAATTGATTCACAACGTGGCTCTGCGGGTTCGTCAGGGCGACAGCCCGGACAAGTTCGTGGTCTCCGGTCGCGGTGAGCTGCACCTGTCGGTGTTGATTGAAAACATGCGCCGGGAAGGCTTTGAGCTGGGTGTTTCCCGCCCGGAAGTTATCCAGAAGGAAATCGACGGCCAGATCCAGGAGCCGTTCGAGCAGGTGGTGATCGACGTTGAAGAACAGCACCAGGGCGCGGTGATGGAAGAGCTGGGCCTGCGCAAAGCGGAAATGACCAATATGGAGCCGGACGGTAAAGGTCGGGTGAAGTTGGAGTTCATGGTTCCCTCGCGCGGTCTGATCGGCTTCCGCGGCCAGTTCCTGACCCTGACCTCCGGTTCGGGCATCATGACCAGTATTTTTGACCACTACGGCCCGGTCAAAGCGGGTGAGGACCACAAGCGTCAGAACGGCGTGTTGGTTTCTATGGTCAAGGGCAAGACGCTGGCTTACGGTCTGCACCCGCTGCAGGATCGCGGCCGTCTGTTCATTGACGCTGGCGTTGAGGTCTATGAAGGTCAGATCGTTGGTCTGCATTCGCGGAACAATGATCTGGTGGTGAATCCGACCAAGGCGAAGCAACTGACCAACGTGCGTGCCTCCGGCACCGATGAGAACCTGACCCTGTCGCCACCGGTTCGTCATACCCTGGAGCAGGCGCTGGAGTTCATCGAGGATGACGAGCTGGTGGAAGTTACGCCAGAGAGCATCCGCCTGCGCAAAAAACTGCTCACCGAAAACGAGCGTAAGCGCGCGAAGAAGTAAGACCCAAAGAAGTGGTTCTTAGACGGTGCGGTGGGGTGGAGGTATGTGGTTCATAGACCCGCCGTGAACCCATCCATGGGGGCTTCTCGTCGACATCCATGTCTCCGAGAGTCTCCATAGGGTTTACCCCACGCACGCCTACGTGCCAGCTTCTTCGTCTTTGCTCGCGTAGGGCGTGGTAAGCGCAAAGCGCGCACCCGCCGTAACCTGACGTTATCCCCACAAGCACCGGACCCTCTGACAACGTTTTTCAGCTCTTTGAAACGTCCCCCATACCCGCTATAGTCCCGGTACAAAAACCAAAACCGGGAGAGAGACAATGAATTATCAACCCTTTTGGCGTTTGGCCAGCATAGTCTTGCTGTCCGTCGCTGCTCTGTACGCCTGCACTATCAATACCAACACCAATCCTTCCGTTTCAACCACCAACCGACCGCTATCCGTCTGGATGGCCGACTCCGACATTGAACGCAACCCCGAAGGCTGGATGGTCGATTTTCGGGAAACCCCCAAATGGGAATACACCCATGGCCTGATGATGACCGCCCACGAACGCGTGTGGCGGGCTACCGGCGAGGAGCGGTTTTTCGATTACCTGGAAGACTTCGCCGACTTCATGATCAGCGACGACGGCGATATCAGAACTTACGACCAGAGCCTGTACAACATTGATCGGGTGAATCCGGGCAAGTTTCTGATCGGACTTCATCAGGAAACCGGCGAAGACAAGTACTGGCTGGCGATCGAGCAATTGCGCGGTCAGATGCGCGACCATCCGCGCACGAGTGAGGGCGGCTTCTGGCACAAAAAGGTGTACCCGCATCAGATGTGGCTCGACGGCCTGTATATGGGCACGCCGTTTCTTTCCCGGTATGCGGCCACCTATGGTGAGCCCGAGCTGTACGATGACATCATCAATCAGTTCCGTCTGGTGGCGAAACATCACTGGAACGCCGAGGGGCAGTTTTTCTATCACGGCTGGGATGAAAGTCGGGAGCAGCGTTGGGCGGATTCCGAGACGGGGCTGTCTGAGCTGCCCTGGGGGCGGGCCATGGGCTGGTTGGCCATGGCGATTGTCGATGTACTTGATGACCTGCCGGAGCAACACCCCGACCGCGACGTGATGCTGGATATCGCCGACAAAATGGCCCGCGCCATCGAAACCCATCGCGACCCGGAGTCGGGTGTCTGGTGGCAGGTGGTGAATATGGGTGGGCGCGACGGTAATTACCTCGAGTCTTCGGCGTCAACCATGTTCACTTACTTCCTGCTCAAAGGCAGCGAGCAGGGTTATATCGACGAGCGGTATCGAGCTTTGGGGCTGAGTGCTTATCAGCGAGTGGTGGATGAATTTATCCGCCATAACGATGACGGAACGATCAGCATCACCAACGTCTGTGCGGTTGCCGGGTTGGGTGGTGATCCATACCGGGAGGGCACCTATGACTATTACATCAGCGAGCCGCGCCGGGCAGATGACCCCAAGGCGGTCGGGCCCTTTGTCATGGCGTCGCTTCTGTACGAGGACATGACCGGAGCTTATTGATGCTGGAATGGTTGCTGGGGTTTATGGCGCTGGGGGTGGTCACCGGGTTGGTGGCCGGCCTGTTCGGCATCGGCGGTGGTGGCCTGATGGTTCCGGTGCTCACCTTGCTGTTTGCGGCTCAGGGGCTACCCGAGGCGCATCTGGTGCACCTGGCTTTGGGCACGTCCATGGCCGCCATTGTGCCCACGGCGGTAGCCAGCTTGCGGGCCCATCACGGTCACAAAGCGGTGCTCTGGCCCGTGGTGGCACGCATGGCACCGGGGGTGTTGGTGGGGACCTTCGCGGCCACCTTCCTGGCGGCCTGGTTGACCCCGAAACCGCTAGCGATCTTCTTTTCGGTGTTCATGGCCTATGTCGCCTTGCAGATGATTCTGAACCGTCGTCCCGAACCTTCCCGCCAGTTGCCCGGAACGCCTGGGCTGGTCGGTGTGGCGTCGGGTATCGGCGGCGTCTCGGCGCTGGTGGCCATTGGTGGCGGCACCCTGACCGTGCCGTTTCTGACCTGGTGCAATGTGCGCCTGCCAGTAGCCATTGGCACCTCGGCGGCGGTGGGGCTGCCCATCGCCGTGGCCGGTGCCATCGGGTATATGGTGAATGGGTGGGGGGTGCCGGGGTTACCGGCGCATACCCTGGGCTATGTTTATTGGCCCGCCGTGCTGGCGATTGCGTCCATGAGCTACCTGACCGCGCCCGTGGGTGCCAGGTTGGCGCACCGGCTACCGGTGACCTGGCTCAAGCGGTTGTTTGCCCTGTTGCTGGTGGGGCTGGCCATCGAAATGCTGCGCACGGTCATCTAGCCTTTAGGGCTTCGATAGCGCTCGTCTTTGGGTGGAATCATATCGCCGTCTTCATCCATGTCCGGGAAGGGCAGTCCGTAGCGCTCGCAATAGCGGACCATCTGCGGGTGCATCCAGCGAAACAGAATCTCCCGCACCGCCGGATCCCACTCGTCCAGTTCGCGATCGTACATACCCCGCTGCTGACGTTGGTGCATGGCCTCCTGCAGAATGATTGCGGCAGCCACACTCACGTTGTAACTCTCCACCATGCCAATAATGGGAATGGTCAGGTGCTCGTCGGCCTGCTCGGCGGCGTAGTCGCTCAGGCCTTCTTTTTCAGCCCCCATCACCAGCGCGAAGGGCTGGGTGTAATCGGCCTCCCGGTAGTGCATGGCGCGGTCGGACCAGTGCGCGGCGTAGAGTTTGAAGCCCTTGTCCCGAAGCACACCCATGCCGGTCTGAATGTCCGGGTGGACGACGGTACCGGTAAAGCGCCCGCTGCCCCCGGCGGTGTGGTGATAAACCAGCCGACCTCGACTAGGTTGGACCATATGGATTTCCGCCATACCCACGGCATCGGCGGTGCGCAGCATGGCGGAAATATTCTGGGCTTTGTGAACCTGATCGGTCAGCAGCGTCATATCGTGCTGACGCTGGCGCAGGACCTGTTTGAATTTCTCGAAACGGGCGCGGGACATAGGCGAAGGTGTGGTTGAGTTAAAACGCGCGATTATAGCATCGCGGGAGGGTCACGGCGGGTGCGCTTCGCTTACCCGCCCTACGCGACCTCCGCAGTTTACGTAGGGGCCGAGCGCAGCGGTATCGAAGCGCACCCGCCGTTACTAAGGGCGGATTAAAGCTCCCGACGCAACACATCCACAATGGCTGCAATATGGTCTTCCCGGTCATTCAAGGCTGGAATGTAATGATAGGTCTCGCCGCCGGCTTCCATAAAATACTCGCGGTTTTCCTCTTCCAGCTCTTCCAGTGTCTCCAGGCAGTCGGCACTGAACGCCGGTGAGAGTATGGCAATGTGCTTGATGCCATCCTTTGGAAGCTGCTTGAGGGTTTCATCGGTGTAGGGCTTGAGCCACTCTTCCCGACCGAAACGGGACTGGAAGGTAGTCATGCACTGCGACTCTTCCAGCCCCAGCTTTTCCCGCACCAGACGGGTGGTCTTGTGGCAGAGGCAGTGATACGGATCTCCGTTGTCGAGATAGCGCTTGGGCGTGCCGTGGTAGGAGAACAGAAATTTCTCCGGCATGCCGTGCTCGTTGATATGGTCCTGCACGCTCTGGGCCAGGGCGCTGATGTACAGCGGATTGTCCACGTAGCCGCTGATGAAGCTGATCGAGGGGACCCAGCGCCAGGTTTTCAACTCATCGGCCAGGGCGTCGAAGGTGGAGGCTGTGGTGGGGGCGGCGTATTGGGGATACAGCGGCAGCACCACGATGCGCCGGATACCCAGCTCCTGAAATTCCCTCATTACCTTGGGTATGGATGGGTTGCCATAGCGCATGGCGAGTTTGACGATCACCTCATCCCCAAGGGCTTTTTGCACGGCACCGCGCTGGTGTTGGCTGATCACCAGCAGTGGTGAGCCTTCATCGCTCCAGACCGAGGCGTAGGCTTCAGCGGACTTCTTCGGTCGCACTCGCAGGATGATGCCGTGGAGGATGATTTTCCACAGCAGGCGCGGGACTTCAATGACCCGTGGGTCGGACAGGAACTCCGCCAGGTAGCGGCGCAGTGCCGGCGCAGTGGGGGCGTCGGGCGTGCCCAGGTTAGTGAGCAGCACCCCGGTTTTCTGTTGGGTGCGGCGGGTCTCATCCGAGGGGTTGTGAAAACGCTCTTCGACGCGGTCGTTGACCGCCCGGTATTGCTGGCTCATGAAGTCTCCTGTCTGTTGGCCTGACCGCAAACATAACGGGTTGCGGGGAATAATGCTACCGCCGGTTCTGGTTTGATCCAGCGGTCCCTGGCAAGCGTATTCTCGAGCAATGGATAAGAGGTTGTACCCGAGATGAATCGTTCTACTGCTAAGCGCTCAATAGAAGCAGATATTCCCACTCCACAGCCTGGGCAGACCCTTGCCACCTTGTATTACGACGGTTTGTGCCCTTTGTGTCAGCGAGAGATGACTTTATTGAAACGTCTCAAGTCAGCGCAGCTGCGTTTGCTGGATATCCACAAGCAGTGGCAGCTCCCGGCGGAGCAGCGCGAGGCCATGTTGCGTCAACTGCATCTGCGCCTGCCCGATGGTCAGTGGCTGATGGGCGCCGATGCCAGCGTTGAGGCCTGGCGTTACACCCGCGTGGGGTGGCTACTCAAGCCGCTACGTTGGCCGGTGTTCGGCCCGGTGGTCGATCGGGTGTACCGGCGCTGGGCGAAACGGCGTTTCAAGCGGCTGTACGGCAGTGGCCGCTACCTGTGTACCTTGCCTGAGGAGGCGCAAAATGATCCCTGAAGCGAGTCGTTCGGAGCGTCGTGCGGTGGTGATGAGTTTTGCCGACTGTGCGCATTACCTGGTCGGTTATACCGAAACGCCGGTGGGTTGGGCGGACGAGATCGAGGTGGTGCGCGATGCCCGTGGGCGGGCGGAGAAGTTTCCCAGCCTGTATGCGGCCAAGCGGTGGTTGGCTCAGCACGGAGCCGATAAAGCCTGGTTGGTGATGCAGACACCCTACGATGAAATGGTGGGGCGGCCGACGCCGGAAGAGACGATGAGTGAGATTCCGTTGGTGTTGGTGGAGCAGGATCACCGCTAGCTCCTTGCGTCGGGTTACGGCCTTTGGCCTAACCCGACCTACTGAAAGTGTGGCGGTGAGCTATGTAGGTCGGGTTAGGCCAAAGGCCGTAACCCGACAATTCCTACCATTGCTTCAGCCTGCTGCCTACTTCGCCGGCTCAACCTTCAGAATTTCCCCATTGCGATCGTCGGTCAACAGGTACAGATTGCCATCCGGTCCTTGCTC
Source organism: Marinimicrobium koreense (assembly GCF_003762925.1). NCBI lineage: Bacteria > Pseudomonadati > Pseudomonadota > Gammaproteobacteria > Cellvibrionales > Cellvibrionaceae > Marinimicrobium > Marinimicrobium koreense. The sequence continues at coordinate 406,231 of NZ_RJUK01000002.1, read as the reverse complement.
AATGTCCCGCAGGCGCTTGCCGATGCTTTCATCGAACATCCGCTCCTCGTGGGTCACTTTCTCGCCATCAAGCTCGAGGCGCGATACCAGTTGGAACTTGAGGGCAGTAACCAGCAGGTTGCCCCGCCACTCGGGGAACTGATTGCCAGTGTAGAAAACCATCCCGGCGTTGGCGATGGACGGATCCCAGTAATGCACCGGCTGCTCCATGCCTTCTTTTTCGGTGCCTTCACCAATCTTGCCACCACCGTACTGTTCGCCGTAGGTGATGATCGGCCAGCCGTAATTGTTACCGGCCCGGGTCACGTTGATTTCATCACCGCCCTGGGGGCCGTGTTCGCCAGTCCAGAGCTCGCGGGTGTCCGGGTGCAGATCAGCGCCCTGGACGTTGCGGTGGCCGTAGGACCAGATTTCCGGCTGGGCGTCTTTATCGCCCACGAACGGGTTGTCATCGGGCACGCTGCCATCGGGGTGGATGCGGGCCACGGTGCCGATGTGGCTGTTCAGCTCCTGGGGATAGTTGTCTTCAAAATCCTGCTGGCGATCCCCCATGGTGATAAACAGGGTGCCGTCGTCGCGGAACACCAGGCGGGAGCCGAAGTGGCCATTGCTGCGCACTTTGGGTTGCTGGCTGAAAATGACCTCCACGCCCTGCAGTTCATCCTGGGCGTTGGGCATCAGCTTGCCACGGGCAACGGCGGTGCTGGTGCCGCCTTCGCCGGGTTCGGAGAAGCTGAAGTATACCCAACGGTTGTCGACAAAGTCGGGGTCAATGGCCACATCCAGCAGGCCGCCCTGGCCGCGGCTGGCGATCTCGGGCAGGCCTTTGAGTGCGGGACCCTTGGTACCGTCGGCGCCGACAATCCGCAGGTCGCCGGAGCGCTCGGTGACCAGCATGTCACCGCCGGGCAGGAAGGCGATACCCCAGGGGTTACGCAGCCCGTCGGTGACCGTGGTGACCTTCAGCTTGGCTTTCTCGGTTTCGATGATGGTGGCGTGGTCGTCCGCCTGAGCGCCAGCGGCCATCAGGCCCAGTGCGGCGCAGGCCAGCACGGGCGATAGGCGGGTCAGTAGTGAAGCCATGGTCAGTCTCCTTAAATCAGTGAAAAAGGGTGTGACCTGATGATACGCAGCCCAAATGGGTTTGAATCAGTGGGCGAGGATGTCAGGCACTGTGAAGAATGGTGTGTACAGCCTAGCACAGGCAGTGTGAAGAAGGGTTAAGCGCGGGGCCGGAGGCCCGCGCGCTCAGAAGGATACGAACTCAGCGCTTGAGGTCTGCCACGGCGAAGTAGGCCGGTTTGGGCTGCTTGTCCCGGTCGAACAGCAGTGGGTAGTTGGTACGACCGCCCACCGGGAAGTTGTTTTTCCATGACTCGCCATCGTGGCTGCCCCAGAGGGTAATCCGGTCGATCTTGTCCCGGTGCTTGAGGAACAGCTTGAACATTTCGACGTAGCGTTCGGTCAGTCGCTCCTGCATGTCCGCGGGCAGACCGTCGACGTAGGGGTTCAGCTCATCGGCATACTCGAAGTTGTCCGAAATGTTCGCCCCGGTGTGCTCCCAGGCGACCGGCAGCACGTCCACTTCCAGCTCGGTGCAGTGAATGCGCATGCCCTCGGCGGCGTAGGCCTCGATGCTGGCTTCGAATTCACTCAGGTCCGGGTAGTCCAGGCCCACGTGGCTCTGCAGGCCCACGCCGTGAATCGGCACGCCGCGCTTTTTGTAATCGCGCAACACGTTCACCAAAAACTCCCGCTTGCCCGGGTTATGCATATTGTAGTCGTTGTAGATCAGGTGCGCGTCCGGGTCCATTTCGTGGGCCAGGCGGAAGGCGCGCTCGACATAATCGGCGCCGCCCATGGTTTTGAACCAGGCGCTCTCTCTCCAGCCCTTGTCTTCATCGATCGCTTCGTTGACCACATCCCATATCTTGATCTTGCCCTTGTAGCGTTCCATCAGGGTGCGAATGTGGGTATCCATCCGCTTGATCAGCTCCTGACGGTCGATGGGGCGGCCGTTGGGGTAGACGAAAAAGTCCTCAGGCACCTGGGAGTGCCACACCAGGGCGTGACCGACGATGTCCATATTGTGCTGCTGGCCGAACTCGACAAAGCGGTCCGCCAGCTCCCAGTCCCACTCGCCCTGGCGGGGTTGTACCAGCGCGGACTTCATGCAGTTCTCGGCGGTGATGGAGTTGAACTCCTTGGCGATCAGGGTTTTCAGGTACTGGTCGTCGTTGGCCAGAGTCTGATTGCTGATGGCGGTGCCCACCAGGAAGTCATCCCCGTAGAGATTTTTCAGTCCGGTGCGTTCGGCGGCACCATTGATGGCACAGGCCTTGAGGTTGGCCAGGGCCGCCAGGGAAGCGCTGCCCAGCAGGAATTTGCGTCGGGAGATGGGGTTCATAAGCATGACCTGTCATGTTTGGGCCCGGCCTGAACGGCGGGCGTCTATCTTATATTCAGGGTGACCATTAAAGCATGGATGACGGCGCTGGAAAAGTCTTTGGCGCCACAGTTGATCCGGAATCTGCCGCCGTTCGCGGCGCGGGGGTTGCATCTTCTCTACACTGGGTTATAAAGGCACATCGAGTTTATAAAAACCGTTTCTGGCACAGCAGCAAAGGGCCACTATGCTCACCTACTTCCCCGAAATCAAACCTTACGAGCGCCACCAGGTTCCGGTTGGCGATGGTCATCAGCTTTACGTGGATGAGTCCGGTAACCCCGATGGCATCCCGGTGCTGTTCGTTCATGGTGGGCCCGGTGCCGGCTGTGGGCGGTATGATCGTCGCTACTTTGACCCGGAGTGTTATCGCATCATCCTGTTTGATCAGCGCGGTGCCGGTCGATCCACCCCCCACGCCAGCCTGGAGGGTAACAACACCCAGGCGCTGGTGGACGACATGGAGGAGATTCGCCGCTTTCTGGGGGTGGAGAAGTGGGTCCTGTTTGGCGGCTCCTGGGGCTCGACGCTCAGCTTGGTGTATGCCGAAACCCACCCGGAGCGGGTCCTCGGGCTGATCCTCAGGGGCATTTTTCTGTGCCGGCCGAAGGATCTGGCGTGGTTTTATCAGGGCGGGGCCGCCCATGTATTTCCCGATTACTGGAAGGACTTCCTGCAGCCGATTGCCGAAGCCGACCGGGGCGAACTGATTTCGGCCTACTACCGATTGCTCACCGGCGACAACGATCTGCTCAAGATGGGGGCGGCCAAGGCCTGGTCCATCTGGGAGGGACGCTGTGCCACCCTGCGACCCAATCACGAGGTGGTGGAGTCCTTCTCCAAGCCCCATCGCGCCCTGGCCCTGGCCTGTATCGAAGCGCACTACTTCGTGAATCAGGCCTTTCTGGAACCGGATCAGATTGTGCGCAACGCCCATCGGTTGTCCGGTATCCCGGGGGTGATTGTCCACGGCCGATACGACATGGTGTGTCCGCTGGACAATGCGTTCGAGCTACAGCAGGCCTGGCCCGACGCCGAGTTGCAGATCATCCGCGAGTCCGGGCATTCGGCGTCCGAACCCGGCACCGTCGATGCCCTGGTGCGGGCCACCGAAGATATGGTTCGTCGGTTGCGCCACGAAGAAGATAACCTGGCCTGAGGTCGCTTTCGATGTTGGGTCTGATTCAGCGTGTCAAACACGCCAGTGTTGAGGTGGAGGGGCAAACGGTAGGCCGGATTGATTCCGGACTGCTGTTATTCCTGGGGGTCGAAAAAGAAGACGATGAGGCGAGCGCCGAGGCGTTGTTGAAAAAGGTTCTGGCTTATCGTGTGTTCCCGGATGCGGAGGGGAAAATGAACCTGAACTTGCAGCAGGCCGGCGGCGGGCTGCTGGTGGTCTCACAGTTCACGCTGGCGGCCGATACCCGCAAGGGCCTGCGCCCGAGTTTCTCGCGGGCCGGCTCGCCAGCGTTGGCGGAATCGCTGTACGATCATTTTGTCAGTCGGGCCCGTGAGTTTCACGACCCGGTCGCCACCGGGGTGTTCGCCGCCGATATGCAGGTCAGTCTGCAGAACGATGGACCCGTGACCTTCATGCTGTCTAGTTGACGGTGGCGGCGTCGAGGCTGAAACGGGCGCACAGATCTTTGGGCCAGGGGCGTATCCAGGCATCGCTCTGTTGAAGCAGGGCCGGGTCACTGTGTTGCGGATTGCACAGATAGAGTAGGGTGCGCTGCTCTAGGTTAAGCTGTTCAAATACGGCGATGATCAGCGGGTGAGCCCGGAAAAATTCATCGAACGAGCCGTCGGCTCGCGCGCGCTTCAGGCCTTCTTCAACCCGTTCGGCCAACAGGGTATGCTCTTTGTTGACGTAAAAGTACACCGGCCAAGGATAGGCTAGCACCAGGCTCGACTCGACGGCCAGGCCGCTGATATCAAAACTCTCCGCTTCGCTCATCACTTCCTGTGCCCCGCGCGGAAAGAAATCAAAACGCCCCGCCCGCAGCATCCGGAACAGGGACTCGTATTTACTGGTTGTGGTGACGGGAATGCCGTGCATTCGCAGTACCTGCACATCGAACCAGGTGTCCCCCTGTCCGGCCCGAAACGCGCGCAAGTCCTCCAGCTTTTTCACCTGGTTGAACCGGGGTTGATCATCGGCCCGGATAAACGCAATGCGGTACCCCATCAGACCTTTCAACAGCGGAAAGGGAATGGCCCGGAAGCGCTTGTTGCGCTCGGGCATGACCGTGGCGTCAATGATGTGAATGTTTTCCTGGCGGGACAGTTCCTGATACAGGCGTGCCTGGGGTTTGGCCTGTTGAGACAGGATGACCTCACAGGGACCATGGTCCTGGGCGGTTTTATCCAGCGCCAGTTGTAACAGTTGGCCAAAGTAGTTGTGATGGTCGTGGCGGACTTCCGAACGAAGCGGGAGTACCAGTTGATCCGAAACCGTGTTGGGGCCCAGTTGGCAGGCGGCGGTGGCCGGGACACTGAACAGGAGGAAGGGCAGACTCATTATGAGGACCGCCAGCGCCTGAAAAAACCAAAGGTTTTGGGATGTGCCTGGGCCGCTCTGGTCAGAGACGGAAACCTCTTGATGTATCGGTAGCAAAGGCTGGCTCACGGTGAATGATGGCTCCACAACGAAAACGGTCTAATCAAGTGTAGGAATACCCGCATTGTCACACAGGCGTTTTGGCCAGGGGCGAACCCAGGTGTCGGCTTGCTGAAGTAAGTCCGGATCCCGGTGATGAGGGTGACACAGGTATAGGGTGGTTCGCTCGAACAGGTTCAGCTCGGTAAACACTTTGCGGACCATGGGGTGGCTATAATAATACTGATCGAAGGAGCCATCGTTCACGGCTCGCCGCAATCCGGTTTCCACCCGGTCCGCCAGCGCGACATTGTCTTTATGGACGTAAAAATAAACCGGGGCGGGATAGGCCAGCAGTAAATCCGGTTCGATGATCAAGCCCTCGGTATCAAAATTGTCCTGCTCGTCTAGAATTTCCTGAGCGCCACGCGGGAAAAAATCGAATCGCTCCGCCTGCAGCATCCGAAACAGGGATTCGTATTTCGGTGCGGTGACCACGGGAATGTCGTGGGCCTTGAGCAGCGTGACATCAAACCAGCTTTCCCCTTGTCCGGCCCGAAATGCGCGCAGGTCATCCAGAGATTGAATGTTGGAGAAGGCCTCTTTATCTGATTCCCGGATAAAAAACAGTCGGTAACCCATCAACCCCTTCAACAGAGGTACCGGTATCGCCCGAAAGCGTTCGCTGCGCTCCGGCGTGGCTGTTGCATCAATGATGTCGGCGCCGGTTTTACGTTCAAGGTCCAAGTAGCGGCGTACTTGCGGTTTGTAGCTCTCCGGAACGGTTACATGGCAGGGGCCGTACTCGGTTTCGAATTTATCCAGGGCCAGTTGCAGCAAGCCTTCGTAGTAACCGCGATGTTCGTGCCTGGCCTCATGGCGCAGTGGCAGCTGTACACTCGGAACATCCTTGCCATCGTGCAGAGTGCAGGAGGGCTCGTTGGCCAAAGGGGCGAGGTTGATGGTCAGCCAAAGGGCAGGCAGAGACAACCAGCGGGACGCGCAAGCGCGGCCGGTTGCGCGATAATCAGGCATGTCTCACTCTCGGTCACGGCGTTGTGTTGATGGGGGCTATGTGTGCCCCTTCGTATTGTCAGCTCTAATCAACAGTAGCCTATTGCCGAAAGAAAATCCATAAGGAGTGGCGCAATAATCATCCTTTATTTGCGCAGGATCAAGACCGCCAAACCTAGGGTCAACAAGGCCCAGCTTTCTGGAGGAATCTGCCCCCAGTCAATGCGTTCGGCCCAGGCGGTGAGGGGACCCCCTAAATGGGGCCAAGCGGTAATGCCGGAGCCGATCAGTGCCAGGGTGGCAATGACGGTGCGCCGACGTCCCCGGCGCCGGTTCTGCTGCTGGCGCTGCAGCTCCTGGGTCTGGGCTTCCAGGTGATGGGATACCTTGCTCAGGCTCTGCAATTGTTGCAGGCCACCGAAAATCAGCTCCGGCACCTGAGGAAATTTTTCCATCCACTCCGGCGCGTAGCGCTGGAACTGTCCCCACAGTGCTTTGGGGTGGAAGCGATCTTTCAGCCAGCGCTCGAGGAAGGGGTGGGCGGTGACCCACAGATCCAGATCCGGATAGAGCTGGCGGCCCAGCCCTTCAATATTGAGCAGGGTTTTCTGCAACAACACCAGTTGCGGCTGAACTTCCATATCGAACCGGCGCGCGGTGCGGAACAGGCTCATCAACAGGTGCCCGAATGAAATGTCTTTCAGCGGTTTTTCAAAAATGGGCTCGCACACGGTGCGCACCGCCGCTTCGAGTTCCTCGACCCGGGTGCCCTCGGGTACCCAGCCGCTTTGCACATGCAGCTCGGCGACCTGCCGGTAGTCGCGCCGGAACATGGCGAGCAGGTTGCGCGCCAGGTAGTACTGATCTTCCCGGGTCAGGGAGCCGACAATGGCCATATCCACGGCAATGTACTTGGGGTATTCCGGGTTTTCAGTGGCGACAAAAATGTTGCCCGGATGCATGTCCGCGTGGAAAAAGTTGTGCTCGAACACCTGCTTGAAAAATATCTCCACACCGCGTTCGGCCAGCGCTTTCATATCCGTGCCCTGAGCGTGAAGTTCATCAATATGGGTCACGGGGATGCCATGAATGCGCTCCATCACCAGCACGTTATTGCGCGTGTAGTCCCAGTAGATTTCCGGAACATACAGGAGCGCAGAGCCATCGAAATTGCGGCGAAGCTGGGAGGCATTGGCCGCTTCGCGTTGCAGATCCAGCTCATCAAAAATGGTATTGCGGTAGTCGCGTACCACATCCACCGGGTGCAGGCGTTTGCCGTCGATGCTGTAGCGCTCCACCAGTCGGGCGATCATCATCAGCAGACGCACGTCCTGCTCGATGATCCGCTCGATACCGGGGCGGACAATTTTAATGACCACTCGTTGGCCGTTGTGCAGAGTGGCGCCGTGCACCTGGGCCACCGACGCTGACGCGAGCGGTTCCTGCTCGTAGCTGGCAAACACCGTGTCGACACTTTCCCCCAGGCCTCGCTCAACCAGAGCGCGAAATTCGGACTTGTCGAACGGAGGCACCTTGTCCTGCAGTCGATTCAGATCGTCCATCATGTCCGGCGGCACCAGATCCGGACGGGTTGAGAGCAGCTGACCAAACTTGATGAAAATCGGGCCCAGGTCTTCCAGTGCCCGGCGCAGTCGCTCACCCCGGGTCATCTTGCCGGCGGGCTTGAGTTTGCAAGGCAGCAGGAACAGCCGCACGTACCAGGGCAACTGACCGGGCGGAATCAACAGATCCAGCCGGTAGCGCCAGATGACGAAACTGATGGTGAGCAGGCGACGGAGTACGACTAACACGCTTAGTCCTTAGTGGTTCGGTGCAAAAGAGTCTGCAAGTGTTGAATTCTCGCTTCGGTGCGCTCCAGCGCCAAGGCCAGCTCGTCCACTTCCCGATAGAAATTGTCCTGCTCGGCGCGACCGGGAACCAGCCCCGCCTCCTGGGTAATGAACTCGCCCAGCAGTCGACGGGCCTGGCTGTCTCGCGCCTTTAGCCAATGGCCTCCCGAGCGCAGCAGTTCCGCACCCTGATGACCGAGCACATCGCCGAGCACTTCACTCAGGGCTTCTTCCCAGTCAATATCCAGTTGTCCGAGAGTACGTTGCAGTGACTGAACCAGATGGGGCCTGCCTTCCAGTTGCACACCGGAGCCCGCCAGACTGGTCTGTTCGCCGCGCGCCAGGCCGATAAAGTTTTTCAGTGGGCCGGTCAGTCGCGTTTGAATATCGCCTTCCCAATGACTGCTGAAACTCAGGCCCGCTTCTCCGGGAAGGACGTACACCGTCCACTCGGGTTGCGTAAAGTTCAGTGCCAGCACTTGCCCTTCGAGCTTGCTGAGTGCGAGCCGGCTGGCGGGGTCATAGCGCAGGGCGCGCTGGACAATGGTTTCGGCGGCCGTCAGGGCAGCGGTGGTCAACGTGGCATCCATATCAGGGTTTGATGCCTTTGTGCAGGGCCACCACGCCTCCGGTCATGTTGTGGTACTCGGTGTTCACAAAGCCGGCGGCATCCATCATGCCCTTGAGGGTTTCCTGATCGGGATGCATGCGGATGGACTCGGCCAGGTAGCGATAGCTGTCGGCATCGTTGGCGACCACTTTGCCCATGAAGGGTAGCAGCTTGAACGAGTAGGTGTCGTAGGCTTTTTCCAGCAGCGGGTTCTGTGGTTTGGAGAACTCCAGTACCAATAGCCGCCCACCGGGTTTGAGCACCCGCAACATGGAGCGCAGTGCCAGGTCCTTGTCGGTGACATTGCGCAGACCAAAGGCGATGGTGATGCAGTCGAAGGTGTTGTCCGGGAAAGGCAGGTACTGGGCGTCGGCCTGGGCGTATTGCAGGTTGCCGGCGATGCCCCGGTCGGTCAGCCGGTCGCGACCCACGTTGAGCATGGATTCGTTGATATCGGCGAGCACCACCAGGCCGTCCGGCCCGACTTTTTTGGCAAAGGCGTAGCTCAGGTCTCCGGTACCGCCGGCAATGTCAAGGATGGTCTGTCCGGGACGGACCGCTGCCAGTTCGATGGTAAACCGCTTCCACAACCGGTGGACGCCGCCGGACATGAGGTCGTTCATCAGGTCATAGCGGGCCGCGACGGAGTGAAACACGTTCGCCACACGGCTGGCCTTTTCCTCAACGGCCACCTGCTCGTAGCCAAAATCGGTGGTTCTCTTCTCGCTCATGGGGTCATCCATCATCGGAATTCACAGGGCCAACATTGTACACGCTAAGCGGGCCCTGCAGTATGTTCGGCGGGAGCATCACGACCGGGAAGGGGTAGACCTTTTCAAGACACGCCGTAAACCCATGACGTGAAGGGATTCACTAATGCCGCGATGGCATGGATGCCATAGAGCGGCCCCTGGGGGCTCGCCTCGCGGAGTCCCTCCGCTTACGGTCTTGAAAAGGTCTACCCCTCCCCGTCCCTCAGTGCCAAACGGAAAGTTGTTTTTGGTTGCTAGTTCCCGAAACGATACGTTGACACCGCGGAGGCTGGGTAACCGCTTGTGAGACCGTCACCCGCCTGGACGGCGGGTGACGAGCCCCCATGGACGGGTTTACGGCGTGTCTCACAAGCGGTTACCTAGCCGCAGCACTTCGCGATAAAGTAAAAAGCCTTGTATTGCCGACTATTGCCGCGGCTGCAACAACAAAACCTCGTCGTCCTGATCCACCTCAAACCGAAACTGGCTCAACACATTCATGCCAAGCAACCCGTCCACATTATCGGGCGTATTGAAGTCCAACACCGCCACCGGCACATCCCTCAATCGATGATCACCAATCTGGACACTGTCCACCCGATACACCATCCCCCGGGTGGTGCCGCTGGCGGTATTGAACATCTGCGGACCTAACTCGGTAAAACGTACCGAAGCGCTGATTCGATCAAAACTGCGTTGGGTCAATGTCGTTAGGCTGGCGCCAGTATCGATCACCAGTCGCACCTCTTCCCGATTATCCAGCCCGAGTAATAGCAGGTAGTGGCTGCCGATGGTGTCCAGTTCAATGCTCCCCACCGGTGGGGGCGGGCGCCGCTCGGCCACCGGGGGCGGGGTGGTGTGGTTGAGCAGGGCCGTGGCGCGGGCGCCCAAGGTGGCGTGGGAGGCTAGCGCTTCCAGCAGGTTGCGGCCATAGGTGGTGTCGCCGTGGTGCAGGTGCAGCTCGCCCAGACGCAGGCGCTGCTCGGCACCCCCCAGGTCCAGCTGTTCCAGGGTCTCGTAAAAGCCCAGCAGGCTCTGCCAACGCTGCGCGCCCACCAGTTGATCGTCCACCTGCCGGACAAATTGTTCAAACGCCTGACTCACGCGGCTGCGTTGTCCGGGCTGGGTGGCGCTATAGGCGAAGGTGAGCTGAAAGGTGCGCGCCGCTTCGGCCCAGTAGTCGGACTGGAGTTGGTGGCGGGCGAGCAGAAGCAACACGTCAATATCATCGTAGTGCACCGACAAAAAGGCGTCGGCCAACGCGGTCAGCGCGTAGTCATCGCCCGCGCGCAGATAGCCGTCCAGATACTCCAGCACCAACTCCCGCAGTCGGCCCGCCAGGGCCGAATCCTGTCGCTCCGCCTCCTGGTAGAGCCCCATGGCGGCATTGAACGCCTGCTGGTCCAGAAGTGCGTGCATCTCCTCAGCCCAGTCGGCGGGCTGGGGAGGCGCTTCGTTGGCAGAAGCTGGATCGTCCGGAAGTGTCGCCGCCTCAAGCGTATTGAGGGAGGGCGAGGTAACGGATGAGTCTCGCACTGGCGGTGATGAGAGTGGCTTGACGAGGGGCGAACCCGATGCGGACTTGCTCGGTTCTGCAAGGCTGGTCGCCTCGACCGGAACGGGCGCCAGTGCTCCGCGCAGCCACCAACCGCCCGCCAGCCCGGTGGCCAGAAGTAGGCTCGCCAGCAGCAGCGGTCGAAATGGAGGCTGAGTGCTCATAAGGATACCGGGGTCGGGTGAAGGCTAAGGGTAACCAAATTTGTGAGCGGCTTCTATTGCTCTTTATTTAATAATGAGTATGATTCGCATTATTGATAAAGAGCGATGGAGGCACAATGGAAACGTGGGCGAATCGACCATCCGAGATCAGGGTGCTGTGGGTAGGGCAAACCTCGACCTTACAGGCGCGGGTACATGCGACCTTGCGCGCGCGGGGCTGGTCGCTGGTGGTCTGCCGGGCCGGTCGTGAGGCGCTGGACTGCGTACTCAACACCGAGGCCGATCTGCTGTTGCTCGACGTCGATGCCTCGGCGCTCGACCCCTGGGGGCTCCTGGCTGAGTTGCGTCAATGGCAGGCGACGCCCGTCATTGCTCTGGCCGATGAGCCCGCGCTGTGTATCGACGCCTTTCGGCGCGGCGCCGATGACTTTGTCGCCAAGTCGGCGGATCTGTTGGAGCTGCAGTTGCGGGCCGAGGCACTGTTGCGCCGGAAGCGCCCACCGATGCCGGCCGACCCGGGCCGGGAGAGACTGGTGGTGGGGCCTTTGTCCCTCAGTCGCGAGGATGCGTCGGTTCGCTACGACGACCGCCCCCTGCGGGTGACCGCCATCCAGTTCAAACTCCTGTGGTGTCTGGCGGAGCACCACAACACCCTGTTGAAGAAATCCGAACTGCACCGCTGGGTGCTGAATAAATCCTATTGCCGGGACGACCGAAGCATCGATATGCACCTGAGCCGGGTCCGTCGCAAGTTGATCGCGACGGGCATGCCGCCCGACGCGTTGCAGACGGTGCGCGGACAGGGCTACCGACTGTCTCTGTTGTCTCACAAAGCGCCAATCCGGGCGAATGGTTAGAGCGATGACAATGCAAACATGGACCTCACGGGCAGCGGTGGAACTGCCCGCGCCGGCGCGCACACTGCGCCGGCTGTGCAAACACTTCAGTCATAAAGTCAGAGCTCAGTGGCAGGAGACCACCGGCGAGGTGGATTTCGGCATCGGCGTCTGTGAATTTCATGCCGAAGCGGGCATCCTGCACTGCCTCTGTCGCGCCAGAAGTGAAACCGATCTGCAGGATATTGAAGAGACCATCGAGCGTCACCTGGGCCCCATGAGCGGCCTGACCGGTGCACCTCCGACACCGCGCTGGCAGCGATGAGTCGGGCCCAACCGGCGCTTGACGCGCCGGCCCTGCCCACCTTCCTGCGCTATGTGGGCGCTTCCACCTTGGGCTTGCTGGCCCTGACCAGCGCGGCGGTGGTGGACGGGCTGATGGTGGGCAAATGGCTGGGTGCCGATGCGCTGGCGGCGGTCAATCTGCTGATTCCGCTCTGGATTTTACTGTTTGGCAGCGTGCTGATGCTGGCCATTGGCGCCAGCGTGGTGGCCGGTCACTACCTGGGCGCGGGCCGACGAGACGCGGCCAGCGGGGTGTTCTCGGCCTCTGTGTGCCTGGCGCTGGTGTTCGGGCTGACGGTGACCGTGCTTGGGCTGACGTTTGGCGATGGGTTGTTGCGCTGGCTGGCGGTGCCGGAGCCGTTGCAACCGTTGGTAAAGCCCTATTTCCAGCTGTTACTGCTCGGCCAGGCGCCCCAGAGTGTGGCAGTGGTGCTTTACTACTTTCTGCGGGTGGCCGGCGAGCCCCAACGGGCCAGTCGTGCCCTGGTGCTCGGCGCACTGGTGAACATCCTGCTGGATGTGCTTGGGCTGGCGGTACTGGGCTGGGGCTTGCGCGCCGCCGCCGGCGCCACGGTGGCGGCCCAGTTGACCCAATGCCTGGTGTTGTTACACCTGCTGTACAGCGGCCGAACGTCGCTGCGCCTGCGGCCGGGGTGGCTTTCCTGGCGGCGCCTGATCGCTTTCTGTGGTAACGGCTTTTCCGAGTTTCTGAACGAAGTGTCGGCGGGGGTGGTGCTGTTCGTGTTGCACTGGCTGCTGGCACTGACCGGTGGTGTGGCGGCCGTGTCCGGCTTCGCCCTGATTCACTACGCCCTGTTACTCAATGTCATGCTCGCCTGCGCGGTGGCCGAAGTGGTGCATGTGCTGACCAGCCAGAATCTGGGGGCCGGGCAGCCGGTCCGGGCCCGGCGCTTCCGGGACTATGGTCTGGGATTGGCCGCCACCCAGGGGCTGCTGTTGTGGACGCTGGTTTTCCTGGGAGGGCCGGCCTTGAGCGACTGGTTCTTCGAGGGTTCTGCGGCGGACTATGCCGCCCGCTTCTGGCCGGTGATCGCCCCGGTGTTCCTGTTGACCGGGCTCAACCTGGTGTTGTCCGCCTGGTGCACCGGTTGCCGGCAGCCGCGCCGCTCGGCGCTGCTCGCGCTGGCGCGCAGCCTGGTCCTTCCTCTGGTATTTCTGGCGCTGCTCTTCCCCTGGCGCGACCAGGTGTCATTCCTGTGGGCTCTGCCGCTGGCAGAGCTCCTGACTCTGGGTTTGGCACTCGGAATGCTGGCGGACAAAGCCTCGATTCGGCGCCTCCTTCCACTGCGGCAATGATTGAGCTGCCAGAAACCGTAACAATTGTAAAACCAAATGACATTGAGAATTGTTCTCATATAATCGGCCGTAACTCCTCCCTCATCGGATTGGCAACGAGGACTCTGTTATGGCCGATTTTGCGCGACACCTGGCCGAGTACGCCAGCTTTCAGGCATTCGTCAATTGTTATCTGCGGGAAGTGGATGGCGGGCGCTGGCTGAGCCCGGATTCGCCCCAGACCCGGGCCCTGCTGCCGCAGACGCTGCTGACCGGTAAGTCCCTACTGCAACTGACCCTGCCGCGGCAGGAACTGACCCTTTGGCTACTGGTGAGTTATCGCTCCCGGGTTGGGCGCCATCGCATTGAGGCCGTCTTCTGTCAGCAGGGTGCGCAACTGCAGCAGGAGGGGTTCTGGAGCACGCTCCTGCTGCTGGTCAAGGAGTTGTTCCACGAGCGCAACGCCCAGCCCGGCGCCGGGCTCAAGCGTCGGCAACTGGAGCTGACCCACCGGTTGACCGATAGCCTGCAGAACACCTTGCGTTATCTGGAAACCCGTTGGTCGCAGCCCTACCGGGCGCCCTTGAGCTTTTGCCGCGCGGAGCAGAGCCTGGTGCTGGGCCACTGGTTGCACCCCACCCCGAAGAGCCGGCAGGGCATTCTTGACTGGCAGCATCCCCTGATCACGCCGGAGCTGGAGGGCCAGTTTCAGTTGCATTATGTGGCCGTGCACCAGGACTGGGTCGAACAGCAGTCTCTGTTGCCCCAGTCCGCCGAGACCCTGGTACGCGAGGCGCTTATGCAGAGCGACCACTCGGTGTCGATCGGCCCGGACGAGGTATTGATTCCCGTCCACCCGCTGCAGGCCCACTGGTTGCTCGCCCAGCCCCGGGTTCAGGCCTGGCAGGAGGCCGGTCGGCTGCGCTACCTGGGCCCGCTCGGGCACACCTTCACGGCCACCTCCTCGGTACGCACCGTCTACCACCGGGACGCGCCCTGGATGTACAAGCTCTCCCTGCCCGTGAAAATTACCAACTCCCTTCGGCAGAACAAGGTGCGGGAGCTGCGCGCGGGGGTGCTGATGGCCGGTCTGCTGCACAACCTGCAATTCTCCCGGCGCTTCCCCCGTTTTCAGGTGATTGCTGACCCGGCCTACCTGACACTGCGCGACCCCGAGGGGGGCGATAGCGGCTTTGAGGCCATCGTGCGGGAAAACCCCTTTGGCGCCGAGAGCGATCAATCGGTGTTGTGTTTGGCGGCCTTGGTGCAGGAACCCTGGCACCCCCGTCAGCGCCGCGCCGTGCTCACGGAGCTGATCGAGCGGCAGGCGCTGGAGGAGGGCCGGGCGCCGGGTGCGGTCGCCCGGGATTGGTTTGATGCCTACTGGCACTGCGCAGTGGAGCCCTGCCTGGTGTTGTTCGACCACCACGGCATCGCCCTGGAAGCCCATCAGCAGAACAGCCTGCTGCGGCTGGCCGACGGCTACCCGGAGACCTACTACTACCGGGACAACCAGGGCTTCTATCTGGACGAGCAACAAAAGCCCAAGCTCCTGCAGTGGCAACCGACATTGGACGCCGACAGCGATCTGTTTTACCCCACGGATGCCATTCTGGACCGCTTCGGTTATTACTTGCTGGTCAATCAAGTGTTCGCGGTAGTGGACCGGCTGGGCGCCGATGGCCTGCTGGCGGAGGCCGAGCTGATCGAGCGGGTGCGGGACAAGCTGGAGGCGCTGCGTCTGACACTATCCGGCAATGGTCGGGTCCTGATTGAGCGCTGGTTGACCCAGACTCAGTTGCCGGCGAAAGCCAACCTGTTGACCCGGGTGGAGGATATCGACGAGTTGGAGGCGGATATGGAGTTGGCCGCCTATACCACCATCGACAATCCGCTCTGTGTAGCCGCGCGGATCGAGCGCCCTCTTGAGGAGGCGGTCCATGTCTGAAGCTCTGGCACTCAGCGTTCCACAACAGGCGTCGTCGGTGGCCGTTGATGCTCTGCCGAGGATTCTACGGCAAACGCTGGAGGCCGCCCTGTTCGAGGGACTGCTCGACTACATTGTCGTTCCAGCCCGGGAGACCGCGTCGACTTGGGATACCCTGTACTTCAGCCTGGGAAACGCGGATTACACCTGCCCGGGGCGGGTGCGCGGCTTTGGGCGCATCCGGTTGCAGCTGGCGGAATTGACCCGGATCCAACCTGTCGCCCGCCGGCCGGAGCTGGAGGAGGTACTGCGTCAATTGTTGGCCTGCCTGCCCGGCGACGCCGAGCGCAAACAGGCGTTGACCCGGGAATTGAATCAGACCCGGATCTGGTGTCAGTGGAATGCGCGCGAGTTGCCACCGCTGGCAGTGCGTCGGGAGCTGCCATTGGTTGCGCTGGAGGGCGCCCTTCGCGAGGGGCATCCCTACCATCCCTGTTTCAAAGCGCGCATCGGCCTGAGTGAAGCCGACTACCAACGCTACAGCCCCGAAGCCGCCGGCCCGGTGCGCCCGCACTGGATTGCCGTTCCCCGCGAGCGGGTTCTCGGCGCCGGCGCGGCTCAGGACCCGGATACTTTCGCTTTTCGTGAGCTGGGACCGGCGCTGTTTCAGGCGCTACGCGCCCGCTGCCGGGCTCGGGGCGTGGATCCGGAACAGCGGGTGTTTGTACCGGTACACCCCTGGCAGTGGCAGCACCGGATAGTGCCGCGCACTCAGGGCTTCCGTCCCCTTTTGGTCGACCTGGGGCAGCCCGGAGATGACTACCGAGTCAGCCAATCCATGCGCACCCTGATGAATGATTCCCGGCCGGAACGGGGTGATCTCAAGCTGCCCCTGGATATCGTGCTCACCTCCTCGCGGCGTCACCTGCTGAGCCATGGTATCGACTCCGGCCCGGTTCTGTCTGACTGGCTGGCCGAAACGGTGGCGGGTGATGTCTTCTTTCAACAGCAACCTCTGGTGATCCTGCGGGAATACGCGGGTTTGCGGGTGGAGGAGACCGGTTTGTTGAGCCCGTCTGAGCCGGGTATCTGTCAGTTGGGTGCGCTCTGGCGCGAAAGCCTGCCGTCCCGGTTGGCCCCCGGCGAGCGGGCCGTGCCGGCCCAGGCCCTGGCGCTGATGGAGTCCGATGGCAAACCCTTTATCGACCCCTGGGTAAACGCCTATGGCCTGGAGCCCTGGCTGACCCGCCTGTTCGACATCCTGATCCTGCCGGTCTGGCACTTGCTGGCCCGTCACGGCATCGCGCTGGAAGCCCACGGCCAGAACCTGTTGCTGGTCCATCGTGACGGCTGGCCCCAGTGGCTGGCGGCCCGGGATTTTCACGAGAGCGTGGAGTACGTGGAAAACTTTCTCGCCACCCCGGACGCGGCACCAGCGTTCCGCCGCCAGGCACGGTACGCCGATGCCCGGCCCAATGAGTACTACTGGATGGACTCGGTGGAGGCCCTGCGCGAACTGGTGATGGATACCCTGTTCGTTTTCCAGCTCTCGGAGCTCGCCGCCCTGTGCGAGACCCATTACCGATTACCCGAACCCCGTTTCTGGAAATTGGTGCGTGCCTGCCTGGCGCGTTACGCCGGCGGTGGCCACTGCGATCCGGCACGCCTTCGGGCTCTGGGCTATCGGGCACCCATGGTTCAGGTGGAATCCCTGTTGCGCAAAAAACTCTGCGGCGTGCAGCCCGAATACCACCATCGCGTGTTCAACCCACTATCGGAAATCGCTCGGAAGGAGGCGTGAGCCATGCTGTTTTATCTCAATGATCGGCCCTATGACCGGGCCACTATCGAGGCGCGCTGGCGCCTGTTGACCCGGGCGCTCGCGACGGTATCCGGTCGGCGCCTGGCCGTTTGTACCCACGATTCGGTCGAGTGGCTGGCCCTGGTGCTCTATGCCCGGCAACACAACCTGTCCATCGCGCCGCTACCCGCGGACACGCCCCGGGCTACCGCGCTGGAGAAGGCCCGGGCGCTGCACTGCGACGGCCTGATCTGGCAGAGTGCGGAGCAGCTTGTCCCGCTTGAGCGTCAGACGTCGGTTCAGGATGGCACCCTGATTCAGTTCAGCTCAGGCACCACCGGTGAAGCCAAACCCATTGAGCGCACCTGGTCAGACATCGATACCGAAATCACCCATTACCATCAGGCGCTCGACCTGCCCCCGGAGGTAGTGCCTGTGGTGGCCTGCTCCATCAGTCATTCCTATGGGCTGATCTGCGGCGTGCTCGCGACCCTGGACCGGGGTGTGGTGCCGCGCATCGTCACCGGCTGGAATCCCAAGTACCTGCTGAAGATGTTGCGCGCGGAATCCCGGCCGCTGCTGTACAGCTCGCCCACCTTTATCCGCACTCTGATGATGCTCTGGCCACCGGGCGAGCCCCTATACGGGGTGATGACCTCGGGCAGCGTCATGCCCGAAGCCTGGTTCGATGAGGTGCGCGCCAAAACCGAAAACCTCTGGCAGCAGTATGGCTGCTCCGAAGCCGGCTGCGTGGCGGTGGCCCGGCAGCCGGAGCGGGCGGACATCATGGGCATGCCTCTGGGGCACTGCGCATTGCAGGCGGGACCTGGCCCGGACGAACCCGAAGAGGTACTGGTCGTTCAGCAGGGGCAACGCATCGTCACCGGCGACGCCGGCTATCTGGATGATCAGGGGCGCCTGCGCTTCTGCGGCCGTATGGATGACACCATCATCACCGCCGGTTTCAACGTCTATCCCCATGAGGTGGAAAACGCGCTGATGCGCCACGCCGGTATCCGCGAGGTGGTGGTCTTCAAACAGCCCGACCCTCTGGCGGGGGAGCGGGTGGCGGCGGTCTACACCGGGACCGCAGCCTTGAGTGATGCCGACCTGCGAGCGTTCTGCCGCCAGCACCTGGCGAGCCATCAATGGCCCAGCCGGTTTTACCACCGCGAGCGGATACCGCGCCTGCCCAGCGGCAAGGTCAGCCGTCGGCAACTGGCCGAGCAGTTTACCGCCGACGCCGCACAGGGGGTGGCTTGAGATGGCCAGTGAAACCTTTGTTCGTCAACTGCGCGACCTGATGACCCGATACCTGCCTCGAATACCCTGCGAGGATCTCTCGCCGGACAGTCACCTGACGTACCAGCTCGGGCTCGATTCGGTGGAGCTGATGCAACTGCTGGTGCTGCTGGAAAACGAGTGCGGCTATGCACTGCCGGAGGAGGCACTGAGCGCCGGCGATCTGGAACGGGTGAGCGATCTGGAAGTGCTGGTGCGACCGACGGCGGCCAACGACACGGTCGGCGAGCCGGAACTGGATGTCAAAGTGCACTGTGTGGTCAGTTGCCTGTGCCACCCGATCAAGGCGAGGGGGCTTGACCACCGCCCGCTGTATTTTGGCGTCTGGGACGCGGAGGTGTTTGTCGACGATCAGGCGCGACTGCGCTACCACGACGAGGCGGTGGACCACGGGTTTTTCCTGACCTGGTTCGAGCGTCTGTACGGGGCGGAGGTCTCCCCCTGGTATGACCCGGCACTGAGCAAGGCCCACAATATTGCCAGCCTGGAAACACGCCTGGCGCAGCGCAAACCTCGGGAGCATCTGATGGTGATGCTGGACCTGTACCGGCTCCCCGAGCGGGAAAACCGCTTCCAGCTCAACCCTTTTCCGCACTATGTTCTGCTGGAAAACGACGCCGATCCGGACCGGCTCTGGATGTGGGACCCGGACTTTCGCTGGGAGGGCAGCCTGGATCGTCGGAGGGTGTTGCACGCGGTGGAGTCACCCGCCGTGGCCGGTGGTGTCTGCCTGGATACCTGCCATTTGCACGCGCCGGAGCCGGAAGCGGTGGCGGCGTATTTCGAGGTCTGCTTCCAGCCCACCGTCAACACCCTGACCCAGGCGGTGGAACAGGTGGTGCGCCGTCATCTGCCCGAGGCGGGCGAGCAGCCATTGGATCGTTTGGGTTCGGCCCTGGCGGAGCTGCCGGTGCTGGCCATTCGCAAGTACGCCTACGAACACGGCCTGGCCTATTTCTGGCGGGCGCTGGAGCGCCCGGCGGACGAGTTCGAGCACTGGTGCGATGAGATCGAGGCATTGGTCAAAGGCTACGACGCCGTTCTGTATCGGGCCAACAAAGTCGCGCACACCCGGACGAGGGACGATTTCGCCCGGCTTTCGCGCCGGATCGCCGAACAGCATCAGCGGGAATACCGGATCAAGCGCGCCCTGTTTCACGCCTTTAACGACTGGCGCAAACAGTCGTCGATCCGCGGATCGGTGTCCCGGGAGGTAGCGGCCCTATGATGCACCTGTCCCTGTGTACCATCAGTTTTCGCCACCAGTTGGTCTCCCTGCCGGAGCTGGCCACCTTTGCCGCCGGGGCCGGGCTGGACGGCATCGAACTCTGGGCGGCCCACGCCCGGGGTCTGAAGCACCAGCCGGCGCTGAACGGCGATTGGCTCGAGGCCATGGGCTTGGGGGTGAGTATGCTCAGTGACTACCTGCCCTTTGCCGGGCCCTATCCCCAGGGACGGGAAAAGCTGCGCGAGCTGTGCACCCTGGCCCGTCACTGGAACACCCGCAAAATCCGGGTATTCGCCGGGAAAAAAGCCAGTGCCGAATGCACGGCCGCCGATTGGCACGCCCTGGTCTGCCGCCTGCGCGATTATTGCCTGCGGGCGGAAGAGGCGGGCATGACCCTGCTACTGGAAACCCACCCGAATACCGGGGCCGATACCACCGAGGCGACCGGGGAGCTGCTGGCGGCGGTGGATCATCCGGCCCTGAAAGTGAATCTGGACGTACTGCATATCTGGGAGGCCGGGGAAGACCCGGTGCGCGCCTGGCGGACGCTCGCCCCTCAGGTGCAGCACTTGCACCTGAAGAACATCCGTCACCGTCAGTACCTGCCGGAATTCGCCCCTGACAATGTCTATTCTGCGGCGGGCAGCCGAGCCGGAATGGTGCCGCTGTTCGAGGGCGCCTGTGACTTCGCCCATTTTCTGAACAGCCTGCCCGACGGGCGGGTGCACTCGGCCTCCCTGGAGTGGTTCGGGCCCGCCCCCTTCGAGGTGATTGCCCGGGATAGCCAGCAGATTCTGCGCCTGCAGACGGAGCGGTTATGCCATGCCTGAGTGTCGAACCAATCAGCGGGCGTGGCGGCGATTGAGAAACTCCAGCCCAAGTGCCGCACTCAGCCCCGTGAGCGCAAACAGGCCGAACCAGTAGGTGAGCCCCAGCGCGGCTCCCCAGTGAACTACGGCGGGCGCGGTCGAGCCGGCCAGGAGCGGGTAACCGACGCCGCGCAACGCCAATGCCAGGCGCCGGAACCGGGCCGGGTTTCGGGCCAGGACGGGGTTCAGGGTGCGCAAGTGAGAGGGCAGGGACAGGGCCAGCAACAGTTGCGAGACAAACAGTGTGATCACCACGCCAGTCATTTCAGGCCTCCCGAATGGCGGTCGCATGACCGACGCGTATGCTGGCCGAAATCTGGCGATAGCCGCACCCCGCCATCAGGGCAAAGCTCGCCGCCAGAGCGAGGGCGGTCAGGTCAAAACCGGCGAGCACCCAGTCGCCCACGGCCAGGCTGATACCCAGGTGGCGGTCGGTGGTCAATGCGTTGACCACAGGCAACAGACCCCAGCCCAGGGCATTCAGAACCAATAGTTCCCGCCAGATTGCGGTTCTGGGTCGAAGCCAGGCGAAGACACCGCTGACCAGCCACGCCAGAAACAGGCTGTGGATTTCCCAGTCGGCCCGCGTTGCAACGTCGGTGGATATCAGTCGATTACTCCAAAAATAAACGGATATTGCCAGTGGCAAACCGAGAATAACCGCCGCGTAAAAACGCTCCACCCTGGCGTACTCATTGGGGCGGCTGGCGGTGCGTTTTTTCACAAAGTACAGGGCGCCGGTGGCGATCATGATAATGCCCAATAGACTGCACAGAATGTACAGCCAGCGCAGTGGCCAGTCGGCAAACAGCCCCTCGTGCAACGCGATCAGCGTTTTTTCCACCGAGGCGGCACCACCGTACTGTTGTTCGCCCCCGTCGAGTCGTTCACCGGTGCTGGCCCGATACAACAGTTTGTGGGGTTTGCCTTCATAGTGTCCCGGTGAGGGTTCTGGCAGATAAAACGATAGCCGGGCATTTTTATCACCCGGGTGGAGCAGGTAAATCTGTTCGATTCGTTGGCCGGTCTCCGCTTGAGCCTGCTCCAGCAAGGGCGCAATGGCCACGCTGTCCGCTTTCTCTCCGGTTTTCGCGTCCGTCTCGGCCTCCGGGTAGGCTTCCTTGTAAAAGGTCCGGGTGCCTTCATCACCGTAGCGGGCGGTGACGATGGGCTCCATAAAAGTGACGGCAAAAAATACCAGGCCACTGTAGACGATCATGATCTGAAACGGCAGGGCCAGAACGCTGCTCAGGTTGTGCAGGTCCAGCCAGGAGCGGGCGCGGCGAAACAACCGCAGGGTGAAAAACTCCCGGAAAATGCGTCGATGAATGATCACTCCAGAAACCAGACCGACCAGCATCAACAGGGTGCACAGTCCGACGATCCAATAGGCCGCGGTGTCCGGCAGATAATGCAGGCGCCAGTGCAATCGATAGAGGGCCATACCGCCCCCGGTGTCTCGGGGTTGTATCCAAAGCGGATCACCGTTGTGAAAATCCAGATACTCCGCTTCCCGTTCCGTCCGCTCTCCGTTGGGGCCGCGAGGCGGCTGCCACTCCACCCAAAAATTGCCGTTGCGCGCGGTCGGCAGAATGATACCCCACCAGACCGATTCGGGATGCGCCTGTTGTTGCAGGCGTTCGGTGCCGAGTTCAATCAACGTCCGGGTGGACAGGGTTAATTCGCCCTGGTTGGTATAGGCCGTGTAATGATGGGTGTCGGCTGAAGGAAAACCGTCGTCGGTCCAGTGCATCGCCAGCGGGCGTTCCGGCTCCATCCAGCGGTCCATTTCGAAATGGAAAAATCCGGTGGTGCCGGTGACGAAAATAAAATACATCAGGGCACTGAAAATAATGCCTGCCCATCGATGTAACCAGGCCATTGAGGCGCGAAACGCGGATTTCATAAGGCCGGGTCACCCAGCAGGGTCAACCAGAGGGTAGCGAGCCCGCCGCAGAGCAACGCCGGGAACAGCAGACCGCTCCAGGCGCGCCAGTGGCTGCGCACCCCGAAGGCCCAGAGAAAGGCGCCGGTGTACACGAGAAAACTCAAGAGCAGGGCCGTCACCGTCGCCGGGCCACGCTCCACCGGAAGGAGCAAACCCACCAGCACGGGCAGCGCCACGCTCAGGGCGTAACCGCCGAGCAGGGCCGCCAGGCTTCGGGATAGTACGTCCAGCAGGAAGGGCGTGTGAGCGGTGGATCGGGCCATATCGTTTTGCTCCCTGATCAGAACCGCAGAGCCAGGCTCAGACGAACGTCGCGACCCGGCGCCGGGTAGCCGACAATGCCGTCGTAATCGGGAACGTGAGTGAAGTCCTCGATACTGCCGTGGTCCAGGTACTGTTTGTTGAAGGCGTTTTTCACCGTGAGTGTCATGCTCAGGTTTTCGGAGACGCGCGGCTCCCAGTGCAGATAAAAATCGTGCACGCCGTAGCCGGGTTTATCGACCGTCGCATCCGCCGCGACGACATAAATGTCATCCATGCCCTCGACCAGAGTGGCGATCCAGCCAGCGTCCAGTCCGTCGGTGATCTGGTAGGAGGTATCGATCGACAGGGTGTCTCCGGTGGAGGTGCCCAGGTAGCCGTAGGAGTAGCGGGTGACCTGCTCGCCATCAATTTCGGCGGTGGTGTCCAGGAAGGTCCACTTGGAGAACAGCCGCTGGCCACTGTAGGTCAGGCCCAGGGTATAACCCTCGGATTCCAGATCGCCCAGGTTTTCATAGTGACGGGACCAGGGCACCGCGTTACCGATGGCATCTTCAATGGTGACATCGTGAACCCCGGCGGAGAACATAAAGCGTCCGAGTTCGTAGTCCGCACCGAACTCCAGGTTTTTGGCGCGCTCGGCTTTCAGATCCGGGTCATTGGTGGTGCCAAACAGTTTGAAGCCGTCATTGGTTTCCACACCGCGCAGGGCTTCGGCGTAGCCACCGCTGATGGTGAGTCGACGGGTCGCCTCAAAGGAGAAACCCAGGTTGGGGCTGAAACCTTCTTCGGTAAATTCGTTGCCTTCCTTATCCACCGCTTCAAATTCGTCATAGCGGGTACCAAAACTCAGCAGCAATCTGTCGGTGGCCTGGTAGCGATCCTGCACAAAAAGACCCAACACTTCGCTGGTTTCGGTAAAGGGGTTGGCAGCGTCCGCTTCACCAGCGGTCACTTCGTCGTCCCGATAGTCCACACCATACTCCACGCTGTGACCGGCCAGCTTGCTGGTGTTGCCCAGGGTAAAGCCTTGAGTGTCCACGGTGCTGGTGTAGTTGTCCCAGGGGCGGTAGATGTTGAATTCGGTGGCGTACACATTGGCATCCACCAACAGCGCCTTATTGCCCGGTGCATCCCACTGATACTTCAGGGTGCTGGTTTCGCGCTCGAATTCCAGCTCGCGCAGCGGGTTGAAGGGGCCTTCGCCCCATTCCGGGCGGGTCAGCTTTTCACCCTCCTCGGTCAGGCGTTCGTGACTCAGGCTCAGCCTGTGGCCCGCACCCAGATCGCCCACCAGTTTGACGAAGCCGAGGCCCTGATCGGAGTTGGTGCCGGGCAACTCATTGCCCTTGGCGTCTTCCATATTGTCCTGGTCGGCGTCCACATAACTGGCCATGGCGCTGAGGGTATCGTTAAAGCGGCCATAGACCGTGGCGCTGTTTTTGGTGCCTTCGGTATTGGAGAAGTAGCCGGTTTTCAGCAGGGCGCCGAAATTGTCGGAACCGAGCAGATCCTCGGGGTCCTTGGTCTCAAACCGGATGGCGCCCCCCAGGGCGCCGGGGCCATTGGTGGCATCGCCGGCGCCCACCTGTACCCGCACCTGCTTGAGCAGTTCGGGCTCGACGGAAATCCGGCCGGTGTGGTGATAGGTCACCCCGGATTGGGTGGCGCCGTCCACCATGATATTCAGAGTGTCTTCACCCAGGTTGCGCACGTAGATTTTCTGAGCGGCGCCCACGGAGCCGCCCACCAGTACGGAGGACACGCCGGAGAAAATATCGTCCAGGTCATTGGCCTGTTTGCGTTCGATATCGTCACTGTCCATCAGGCTGTCCAGCGGCTGGCCGACCACCACCAGTTCTTCGCTGATCAGGGTGCGGTTGTGCTGCTGTGGGTCGGCGTCTGGCGTGGCGTTTTGTGCAGCGGAGGCCAGTGGCGCCAGGGCGATGACCAGGGCGAGTGGGCTCAGGCGGGAGGCATTGGGTGCGATCATGAGGGAGCTTCCTTTTCAATAAATCTAAAAAAGAAGCATTATCATTAACGGGTGTGGCGCTGTAAACGATTGTTACAGTTGTTACGTTTTCTCGATCTGTTTGTTGTCCGGAAGTAGAACTCTTGATGAATGCAGGCGTCTGGGATTATGACGTGACTGTCGGGTAAACTGACCGCAGCCTCTCCAACCTACAAACCAACAGGGACTCTTATGGACAAGCCTTTCTGGCCCGCTGGCGTGACAATCTTCAATTCGGTCACACGGATACGCTGGATCTTGATCAGTGCCGCGCTGTCGGTGCTGCTGGCCTGCAGTCCGGGCGAAGATCCAACCGAGCCATCCGCCTCCTCCTCATCGGAAACCTCCTCTGCATCTGCCCCTGAGTCTGCTGCTCAAGGCAGTTTTGAACTGACGGTGGACGGCCTGGCTCCGTCCGGGGAAGCCGACGAGCTAGACTTGTCTGGTGAGCTCTACGTGCCCGACGGCGCGGAGCTGAGCGCCGTGGAGTCGGTATTGACCGCGGAACTGGATGGCGAACAGGTGCCGGTGCAATGGCAGGAGACCGCCAAGTCAGTGCGTTTCGGTTTTCAACTGGATGCCTTGCCCCAGACCGATCGGGAGCAACGCCTGGTGCTCATCTGGGATGGCACCAGTGTGGGATCCCCCCAGAAGGGCCAGAGAACCCTGACTCTTCCCGCTCGGGACACTTTTGCCGTGACCGGTGCTCGGGTAGTGCGCGGTGGACAGACCTATGTGGAAGTCAGTTTTTCTCAACCGCTGGAACGGGACCAGAACCTGAGTGGGTTGGTGCAGCTTGGCGGCAAGGAGGTCCGCCCCCGAGTGGACGGCAGCCGCCTGCGGCTCTACCCGAGTGAGCAGGCCGATGAAAGCGTTATGCTGACCGTCACTGACCTGGTGCGCAGTGCGCGAGGCCAGCGTTTGTCCGAAGGCTTCGAGCAGTCGTTGCGCCTGCACCTGGTCACCCCCGGCGTACGCTTCCTGGGCAGCAGCAGTATTCTGCCGCCCGCGCGCCAATTGTCTGTTCCGTTTGAAGCGGCGAATATCGACTCGGTGCAGGTCACCGCCTTCAAAGTATTCGAAGGCAACATGGGGCAGTATCTGCAGAATCATGGCTTGACCGATGCGGGGCCGGACGGTGCCACGGGTCGTTATCTGTGGCGTAAAACCTATCGCCTGCCTGAGCCCGCCAGCGACGGTTGGCAACGCTACAACCTGGATCTGACCGAGCTGATGGCAGAGCATCCGGAGGGCATGATTCAACTGTCCTTGAGTGTGGACCGCAGCAACTCCCTCTACCCCTGCGATGTGCCGCGTCCCGAGCAGGCGGAAGATCCGGAACCGGAAAGCCACGAGGGCGACTGGTCCTACCAGAATGATTCCAAGCCAGCCTGGTATCGGCAGTACTACGAATCTCGCGGTTACTGGGTGTACAGCGAACGCAACAATCCCTGTCACGAAAGTTACTACCGCTATAGCGATCAGGTGCAGGCCCAGCGTGCCTTTCAGGTATCCAGCATGGGCCTGATGGCCAAGCTCGGTGGCGATGACCAGTTGGAAGTGATTGCCACCGGCCTGCTCGATGCCGAGCCTTTGCCGGATGCGCAGGTTCGCGTTTACAACTTCCAGCAGCAACCCATTGGAGAAGGTCGCACCGATGAATATGGTATGGCGTCGATCCGCACCGACGGGCAGCCGTTCTATCTGGTGGCCGAGCGCGAGGGCAAAACCGGCTATCTGCGCTTGGCGCGCAACGAAGCACTGCCCACCAATCAGTTTGATGTGGATGGCGAGCCGGTGCGCGATGGTTTGAAAGGCTTTCTCTATGGCGAGCGGGACGTCTGGCGGCCGGGGGATGATATCCATCTGACCTTTATTCTCGAAGATCGCGACGACCAGTGGCCCGAGGATCATCCGGTGACCCTGGATCTGTTTGATCCTCAAGGAAAGAAAGTCACCAGCGAAGTCGCCCGCGATCCGGTGGACGGCTTTTACCGCTTTACCCTGAGCACCGAGGAGTCGGCGCCCACCGGCAACTGGCGGGCGGTGGTGCATCTGGGCAACCGCTACTTCGACAAGGTGCTCAAGATCGAAACCATCATGCCCAACCGGCTGAAAATGGATTTGAGCTTTGCCGAGACCCCGTTGCGTCTGGATGCCATGCCCGTGCAGGCCGAGCTGACTGCCCAGTGGCTGCACGGTGCCAGCGCCGCCGGGCTGAAAGCGGATACCGAAGTCCGGTTGATTCCCAAAACCACCCGCTTCGACGGCTACAGCCAGTTCACCTTTGACGACCCGGCCCGGGAATTTGCCGGGGCCACTCAGAGGGTGTTTGAAGGCGAGCTGGATGAAAGTGGTGAAGCGCGCTTCCCCGTGAACCTGCCGGTGGCCTCCCCACCGCCGGGTCAGTTATCCGCCGTATTCATCAACCGCGTGTTCGAGCCGGGCGGGGCGTTCAGCACGGCGCTGCGCCGGTTCGATTATCTGCCATTCGAACAGTGGGTGGGCATTCACGTACCCGACGGCAGCGGTTACAACGGAGCCATCGCCCGCAACCAGGATCATGAAGTCAGCTTCCAGAGCCTCTCCAGCGACGGCGAACCACTCAGTAACCGCGACCTGAAACTCACCCTCTATAAAGTGGATTGGCGCTGGTGGTGGGATCGCGGCAGTGACGACCTGGCCAGCTTTGTGGCCAGTGAGAATCGCGCGCCCTTAAGTGAAGACTCGCTCACCACCGACGCCAACGGCCTGGCCCGTTGGACCCTGAAGAAGGACCACTACGATTGGGGCCGCTACCTGCTGCGGGTGTGCGACGAAAACAGCGGTCACTGCGCCGGGGAGCCGTTGTATCTGGGTTGGAGCCGCAGCAACGCAGTGAACCCCGCCAGCGCCACCCAACTGATGCTCTCCACCGATCAGGATGAATACCAGGTGGGCGAGATTGCACGGGTCCGTTTGCCGGAGGTCGAGCGTGGCCGTGTGCTGCTCAGCCTGGAAAACGGTCGGCGGGTACTGCAACGGCGCTGGCTGGACCTGGAGCCGGGGCAGACCGATATCGAGATTCCGGTCACCTCCGAAATGGCGCCCAATGTCTATGTACACTTGAGCCTGTTGCTGCCCCACCAGGAGCGGGCCAGTGATGCCCCCATGCGTCTATATGGTCTGGTGCCCTTGGCGGTGGAAGATCCCGACACCCGGCTGGAACCAGATATTGACGCGCCCGAGCAGGTGCGCCCGGAGTCCACCTTTGCGATTGGCGTCCGTGAAACCAACGATCGGGCCATGACCTACACCCTGGCCCTCGTGGATGAGGGCCTGCTGGGCATCACCGGTTTCAAGGCGCCCGATCCTCACGATCATTTCTATCGTCGCGAAGCCCTGGGTGTCTATACCTGGGACCTGTTCGACCAGGTGGTGGGTGCCTACGGTGCTTCCCTGCAGAGAGTGCTGGCCATCGGTGGTAGCGATGCCGACGATGAGGTCGATGCCAACCCCCGGGAGCGCCGTTTTCCGCCAGTGGTGCAGTTCCTTGGCCCTTTCACTCTGGCGGCGGGTGAGATCCAGACTCATGAGATAACCCTGCCACCCTATCTGGGCGAAGTACGCGCCATGGTAGTGGCGGGCCAGCAGGGCGCCTATGGCAAGGCCGAACAGAGCGTCACCGTCACCCAGCCGCTCAGTCTGTTGGCGACACTGCCCCGGGTGGTCGGGCCGGGGGAGACCATCTCCCTGCCGGTGCAAGTGTTTACTAACGACGAAGCCATTGACCAGGTGAGCATTCAGGCCAGCGCCAGCGACCTGTTCACCCTGGAGCAGAGTACAGCGGAACTCAGCCTGGACGGGCAACAGGACGCCATCACCGAGCTGACCCTCAAGGTCAACGATCAGGTCGGGCAAGGGCAGGTGACGGTGACCGCTCGCAGCGGCGATGAAACCGCCAGCCAGACCATTCATATTGAATCCCGCGCGGCCAACCCGCCGTCGGTGCGACGGGAGCAGGTCGTCCTGGCCCCGGGCGAGGAGTGGCGCTCTTCCCTGGAGGCCCACGGTATGGCCGGCACCAACGAGGCCAGTATCGAGGTCAGTCGCCTGCCGCCGATCAACCTGGAG
Source organism: Marinimicrobium koreense (assembly GCF_003762925.1). NCBI lineage: Bacteria > Pseudomonadati > Pseudomonadota > Gammaproteobacteria > Cellvibrionales > Cellvibrionaceae > Marinimicrobium > Marinimicrobium koreense. Next base: position 377,304 of record NZ_RJUK01000002.1, on the reverse strand, counting down.
CAGCGCCTGGGTTACCTGCTCAACTACCCCCACGGCTGTCTGGAGCAGGTGACCTCCGCCGCGTTCCCGCAACTCTATCTGGATCGACTGGTATCCCTGTCCGATGCCCAGGAGCGCGAGCGGGAAAGCAACTTGCAGGCCGCCATCGAGCGGCTGGCCCGCTTCCAGTTGGCCAACGGTGCTTTCAATTACTGGCCCGGTGCGACCTACGCCAATGACTGGGCTTCGCTCTACGCGGGGCACTTCCTGGTGGAAGCCCAGCGGCGCGGCTATGGCGTCGAGGCCGACGGCTTGCAGCGCTGGCTGGACCACGAGCGCCAGCAGGCCCGTCGCTTCAATCAGGGCGAAGACTACCGGACCCAGGTGCAGGCCTATCGCCTTTACGTGCTGGCCCTGGCGGGCGAGGCGGAAACCCCGGCCATGAACCGGTTGCGGGAGCGATTGAACCAACTGAATGGCGACCAGCAGGTGACCGCACGGCGTCTGCTTGCGAGCGCTTACTATCAGCTCGGGCTCAAGGATGCCGGACGGGAGCTGATGCCCGAGGTCGAGCGCGTGCCGGACTATGACGAGCCCGGCTATACCTATGGCTCCAGCCTTCGCGACCGGGCTATCGGCCTGAAGTTGCTGGTTCAGGCCGGAGAGCAGGAAGCCGCTTGGCAGCAGGCGGAGCAGATTGCGGAGCGGCTCTCCGAGTCCGATTGGTACAGCACTCAATCGGTGGCCTGGGCCCTCACCGCCCTGGCAAACTTCGCCGGCGACGTGGACGCCGAGGAGCCCCTGCGCTTCGCACTGGATACTGAGGGCGACTGGCAGTCCCTGGAAAGTCAGAGCCACTGGTATCGGCAGTCATTGATGAATACCCAAGCCCGGGTGCGCAACGATAGCGATCAGAACCTTCGGGTCCTGCTCAGCAATCGAGGCACTCCCGCCGCCACAGATGAGCAGCCGGAAGCGGAAGGGCTGAACCTGGAAGTGCGTTTCGCCACGCTGGAAGGCGAAACCCTGGAGGTCACGGAACTGCCTCAGGGCACCGACTTTATGGCGGAAATCAGTGTGTCTGCCGACTTCGGCGAACTGGGCCGGGCCCGGCTGGAGGACATTGCCCTGAGCCTGGTGATGCCCAGCGGCTGGCAGATTCGCAACGAGCGGCTGGAAGGCGGCGATGCGCCCGAGGGGTTTGACTATCTGGATATTCGTGACGACCGGGTGTTGGGCTACTTCAGCCTCTGGCGGGACTACCGGTGGCGCTGGCGCTATCAGGACGATCGCCAGGAGCGGGTCACCCTGAAGATCCTGCTCAACGCCTCCTACGCGGGGGACTTCTACCTGCCGGGGTGGCGCACCGAAGCCATGTATAACGAACGGATTCGGGCGGGTACCGCCGGGCAGTGGGTCCGCGTGATCAAGTCGGACTGAGGCGGCGGTGAGTAAGACCTTCGGCAAGTGGATACGTCGGCCCTGGCTGCTGGGGGTGGCCGGGGGGATGCTGGTTGTCTTGCTGCTCCTGCAGTACTGGCCGCTGCCGTCAAGCTTACAAAATCGCGACTACGCCCGCCTGATACTCGCAGACAATGGCGAACTGCTCGAAGCCCGGATTGCCGGTGACCAGCAATGGCGCTTTGCTCCGGTTACCGAGTTGCCGGACAAATACGAGCAGGCACTGTTGCTGTTCGAAGACCGGCGTTTTCGCCTCCACCCGGGCATCGACCCCCTGGCCATCGCCCGGGCCAGTTGGGGCAATATCAAAGCCGGTCGGGTCACCAGCGGCGGCAGTACCCTCACCATGCAACTGGCGCGAATGCTGCGCGACGACCCGCCCCGCACTCTGCCCAATAAAGCGCTGGAGGCTCTGAGCGCTCTGCACCTGGAGTGGCATTTCAGCAAGGATGAGCTGCTGAATTTCTATGCCAGTCACGCCCCTTTTGGTGGCAACATCGTTGGCCTGCGGGCCGCCGCCTGGCGCTATTTCGGAAGAGAGCCAGAGCAGCTCTCCTGGGCGGAAGCGGCCACCCTGGCCGTGCTGCCCAACAGCCCGGCTTTGATCCACCCCGGACGCGATCGCGAGCGCCTGCGTCAAAAGCGGGATCAGTTGCTGCACCGTCTGACCGAGGCTGGCGCCCTGGGTGAACTGGATCTGACGTTGGCGCTACGCGAGCCGCTCCCCGAACGACCCCGACCTTTGCCTCATCTGGCGCCTCACTTGCTGACCACCTTGGCCGCCGAGGCCCCTTCTCAGGCAGTGTTCCACACGACCCTGAATGCCGACCTGCAGCGACGTACCCAGCAGATTGCCGAGCAGCAGGGGCGCCGCCTGGCTCGGGACGGCGTCCACAACCTGTCGATTCTGGTGCTGGATCATGAACGGATGCGCACCCTGGCCTATGTGGGCAACCAGGCCGCCGGGGACAGCCACGCACCGGCGGTCGATATTATCCAGCGACCGCGCTCCACCGGCAGCATTCTCAAACCTTTGCTCTACGGCCTGATGTTGGAAGAGGGCGAGCTGTTGCCCACCACTCTGGTGCCGGACGTTCCCGCCTATTTCGGCGGCTACCGCCCGGAAAATTATGACCGTCAATACCGGGGTGCCGTGCCCGCCCACCGGGCACTGGCCCGCTCGCTCAACGTGCCGGCGGTGCATATGCTCAAAGATTACGGCATTGAACGTCTGCATCATCGTTTACAGGAATTGGGAATGAGCACCCTGCACCGCCCGGCGGAAGACTATGGATTGAGTCTGATTCTGGGCGGTGCCGAAGGCACTCTGTGGGAGCTGACCAATCTCTATGCCCGAATGACTTCCATGGCCCGTGCGGGCACCTGGCCCGCCGAAGCACAGCGGATCCATGGCGAACACGGAGAGGCAAAGGGCGATCCCGGCCTGGGGCAGGGTGCCGCCTGGCTGACTTTGCAGGCACTGCTCAATGTTGTCCGGCCCGGCACCGATGCGCTCTGGCGGGACTTCAGCGGCAGTCAGGCCATAGCCTGGAAAACCGGCACCAGTTATGGCCTGCGCGATGCTTGGGCCATCGGCAGCAACGGCCGCTACACCGTGGGCGTCTGGGCCGGTAACGCCGGCGGTGAACCGGCTCCGGCACTGAGCGGCCAGAAGAGCGCCGCGCCGGTACTGTTCGAAGTGTTTGCTCAGCTGGGCAACCATCGCTGGTTTGACCGCCCGACCCAGGCCCTGAAAACCGTCTCCGTGTGCATCACCGATGGCTATCTTGCCGGTGGCCAGTGCGAGTCGCGCGAGATAGACGTTCCTCAGCACAGCCACTTTCAGCAGGTCACCCCACACTACCAGCGGGTCCAGCTCGATGCCGCCGGCCAGTATCGGGTGCACGCCGGTTGTGAGCGGGTTAGCGCCATGGTCTCGGCCGACTGGTTCACCCTGCCACCGCTCCAGGCGCACTTCTGGCGCCTGCATCATAATGATTACCGACCGGTTCCCCCCTGGCGATCGGACTGTCTGGCCGCCGTTCACCACTACGCCGATGACCAGCCCATGGACCTGCTTTATCCCCGTGAGGGCAGTCAGGTGTATATCCCATTGGAACTGAGCGGGCGGCGCGGGCGCACCGTTCTTCAGGCCGTCCATCGCCATCCCGAGGGAGAGCTGTTCTGGCATCTGGATGATCGTTACCTGGGCAAGACCCGCCTGTTTCACGAGCAGGCGGTCTCTCTCGATCCGGGTTGGCACAAATTACGACTGATGGATGGAGATGGCTACCAACTGGAACGTTGGTTTCGGGTTCTGGGCGGCGAGGGGTAGAACTGAGTCACACATTTGCGGTAGACGCTGTGGCATAATTCGCGTGCAAATGACAGGGATTACAAGGAGTGGCTGAGTCATGCTACCTGCAAGTGTGCCTTACCTGAACGACCTGCTTGGTCGATATTACCGCTTTTATCACCCCAGCCAGGGGCCTCGCCCGATCTCGCGACCGATGTGGTTTGGCGACAACTTCTATGCGCATCAATTTCTGATCGGCCTGGATTGCGACCCCGATTTCTGGCTGCAATTGTTGGTCAGCCTCGGTGACTCCGCTCCGCCTGCCGACCCCTGCGATGCCCGCCGGCGCGTGGCGGACTGGATTGCCGAGGGACGGGTTCAGATCTACCCCAGCGCCAACCCGGCCATGCTCAACAGCCTGAGTGGCCTGACCCGCTTCCGCAATAACCGGGACAGCGCCTGGGCACTGATGCCGGCCGCAAACGCTACCAAAAGCGACCACCCCGCCCGATCTTTTGTCAGCCTGAGCGACGCTAAAGCCTTTGTGCAGAGCCTCAATCCCAGCGCCCAACAACTCAAAGCCACCGGGAAATTGCTCCCGGCAGGCCAATGGCAAGCACAGGCCCCGCTTCAGTCCATTGCTCAGGCGCTGCACGAAGGTGAGCTGGTCGTAGTGGAGGAGCCAATACAGACGGGCGCCGGTAAACCCGGAGGCGAAACCAATCTGGTAGAAGAGCTGCTGGAAGCCACGGCCGGAAATGCTCCCGCCACATTGGGCCCCCACGCCGACGACAGTGGCGATGGCGCACACAATGATGACCCCGTCGAGGAAATCCCCGTGTGCGAGCTGCAAAAATTCATGCTGCGGTGCACCCACTACGGGTCGCGCGGCTACATGCTCGACGTGCTCAATGGCGAACCGAATATGAACGGCACCCAGAAAGTGCTGCAGGTCATAACCCAGGATGACCGCCCCGACAAAATCACCGTCGATTTCGCCGGCGCCTGCGGTCACGGCAAAAATGCATGCCCCTCAATCAATCTGAGCGGCCCGGACGGCGACAGCGTCATCAAACAAAGTGGTAAAGAAGTAGCGGTGCTGCCCCCGAGTAACGACCGACCGGTGGAAACCTTCAGCGACTTCCTGCGCCGTTATCTGTTACCGGGTGATATCGACTTCAACACCTACCGTTTCAGCTCCTCCGGCTGCTCAGAAATCGAGCAGATAGAGGGAATTGTGCAGGCGTTTCCGATGGTGAAGTGGGAGGGCGGCGTTAAGGCTGGATACTCTCAGAGTAGTGCGTCTAAAAGCCTTGATAGTAATGAAGGCTCAACCGGAGACTGGGCACTCTCCGGGAAAGTGTCCGGTCAGGTGAATACTCACCATTGGGAGCTCGGATCGGACAAAAAGTTGACGGTGGACGACTGCTTCCCTGAGATCCGGTCAATGATGGACACTGTGACCGAAAGCATCGAAAAGTACACCCGCAAAGGGAAAAACCGAAATGAATCCAATCGAAACAAGGTTGAACTGACTTGGCCGACGGTAGAGCTCAAAGGGGGTGTTGAACTTAAAGAGGTCGAACAGCGAAACGATATCGCGGTATCGGGAAGTATATCGTTGTCCATGACGCCACTGCTTAAAGCTGATGTGTGTGTCGATATTCTCGATACCATAATCAGCCTGCAGGGACCCCACTCCACGATTCTTAAGGAGATTCGAGAGCGCGCGCAAAAAGGGATAGGAACAGAGCAGCTCAGTGCAGGCGCTGTAGTCGCACTGGACTTGCTTATTTCCGGTGAGCTTTCAGGCAGCTTATCTTGGGAAAAGAACGCAGGAAAACGCTGGTTGGCCAAAGACGGAGTAACGACGACCAACAAGAGTGCGCTGAGTTTGTTGGTTGGTGTAGAAGCCAGAATCGAGGCGAAAGCAAAAATATTCTATGTCGAGGTCAGGGCGGGCATGGTAATGTCCCTCAAGAGCGCGGGATCTGAATCTAAAGGTATTGGCGCTGTGTTCGAGCTTACGTCAACCGTAAAAGAAGGTGAGCCCGCGATTGGTGGAAGTGTGCTGTTTACGGGTGCGGCGCTCTACTACACCTACTATGCGGAGGTAGCCAAAGGAACGGTGGATTCGAAAAACGCTGAGAATGAGGATGACCGGAGAAGGAGAGGTCGTTACAAGAAAGCACAGAACGAAAATTTGAAAGAGAAAGAAATGAAAAGGCTCAGGGAAATATTGCCAGAGGCCAGATTTCCTAGAGAAAAAAAGGAGTATTCCCTTAATGAAGCTCCATTCTAAGCTGGTTCTGGTGTTATGTATTTTTTTATCTTCATCCTGTTCTGACGGTAAAGGTGATGGAATGAGTGTGCTTGAAAAAAAACCGCTATTTTACTTGTTAGTAGAGAGTAATAATGTCGAATCTTTCGTGAATATAAATGGTGTGAAGGTCCATCAGGTGAATAGCTTGATGGGCCAGTCGAAAGTTGAGCTTCCCGTTAACAATTATATTCACCCTGAAAAAAACACTTTTTCCCTTGGGATTTTTGCGCCTGAAACGGGATCTGAGTATCCAGAGTCTGCGAGGCTCTCAGTGAGCTTGGTTGTTAAACCGGATGAAGATTTGAGTGTCAGTCACAAGATAACAGATATTGTATTTGATGGGAGCGAAACTGATCTCGTGGCCCTAAACGGCGGTTCTGGGAGTCGTCAGGTCGACCCAGAGAATGAGTTCATCGAAAATTCCCACGGAAATATTGTTATACATCCTTTGGATATAGAGCAGCCAGAAGAGGAAATGGCCGGCCCTACACTTACAAGGACGGTAGACATCCCTAACAGCTTACCTTTGTGGAAGTTCTTTTTAAGTGATGATCTTCCTGATTACTTTGCAGTTTCAGACGAGACGTATTACCGGCACAGGGATGAGCTTTACGAAGAATATAAGAAGATTGAGGACGCCCTCATTGAGGGGGATGTCGACGTTATAATGACAATGTTCGAGGAGAGGAACTCCGAAACTGACAGGGCTTTTTACTTACAGGATGGAACAACGGCGGAAGAGCTGATAGCGAGCCTTAAAAAGTCGCTAAGTAACCCCGATTTGAAAATTGTTAGATCAGACAATGAGAAATTTGGATTGATCCACGAACCAAATGGAAAGCTGGTTGCGTTAGTTCGGTCAGATGATGGTCCAGCAATTGCCTTCAACTTCGTTGATGAGCCGGGATCTGTGAGGTATGGTCTTGTATTTCGACGCGAAAATGGTAAGTGGATTATAGCCCGATAGAGCCAATCGCTTTCGGTATTTTCCGTATTCTTTCTGTTAATCTTGAGGTGTTTTGCGCCAACTTTAACTGCATCACACAAAAATGGATAAAGGGCTGGCATAATGCCGCTCTTTGAAGACTGACACGGAACACAAGGAGTGCACGTCATGCCCCTCGCTTTACTGCGCCAGCTTACCCTGGCTTCTCTGATGACTCTTGGATTGACCGCCTGTGGTGGCAGTAGTGGGGGCGGGCCGGAGCCTGGCTCATCCAGCAGCCAATCGTCCAGTTCATTCTCGTCTTCCAGCGTGTCGCAGACAAGCTCAAGATCGTCTGAGTCCTCTGTCAGTTCCAGCTCAACTTCCAGTTCAGTATCAAGCTCCAGTAGCTCGAGCCAACCCGCTGACCTTGAGCCCGCCCCTTTCTCGTTCGAGCCTCAATTTGATGTAGAGCCTGGTGCCACACTGACCAGCAATACCGTCACCGTCAGCGGTATTGATGCCGCTACCGCGATTTCGGTTACCGGGGGTCAATACAGTATCGACGGTGGCGCTTATACCGACGCCGACGGCGAGGTGGACCTGGATGACGAAGTCAGGGTTCAAGTGACGGCCTCCGGGAATTTCAGCACCGAAGCGTCTGCCACGCTGACGATTGGTGGGATTAGCGGCACCTTTACCGTTACCACCGAAGCCGAAGATACAACACCGAATGCCTTCGGCTTTGCCCCCCAGGAAGATCTTGATCCCGAAACAGAGGTAACCAGTGAAGAGGTCGAGATCAGCGGGATTAACACCCCCGTGGCCGTCAATATCACCGGTGGTGAGTACCGGGTCAACGGTGGAGAGTTCACCACCGAGGTGGGAGAGCTTAAGTCGAGGGATACCATCTCTCTGCGTGCAGTAACGCTTAGCGGTCCTGACCAAACCCGGGAGGTGGCGATCACCATCGGAACCGAAACCGTCGAGTGGGCGTTGACCACCGCCCCGGATGAAGAGCCTCCGGTCGGTGAAATTGCGTTCCCGCCCCCCATGAGCGCCAGCGGCGCTGAAACCCTGACCATCCGTGGTCGTGCTTCCGATGAACTCAGTGATGTCGCCGAAGTTACCCTGACCGTACACCACCAGGACAGCACCGTTCCCTATACCCTGGAACCTGATGAGGAAACCGGCTTTGCCGAATGGCAGCAGAGCATCACCCTGGCCCCCGGTGAAAACCGGGTATCGCTTCAGGTCAGTGACGAAGCCGGCAATGAGTTGGAGGAGCCAGTGGAAGTGACGGTGGTGGGGCAGGACTATACGGCGCCGTTTCCGGATGATGAGCAGGGGCAGTTTGATATTGGAGAAATGGTTTATGACAAGGCTCGTAACCGTCTTCTTTTACTGGGTAGTGATCAAGATAATGGGGAAACTGAGTATCGCTCTGTGCTAGCGGTGGACCTGGATACGGGTATACGCTCTGTCTTCGTCACAAATGACGGAGAAAACGACGCACTTAACTTAAGGTCTCTTGATGTTGGCGTCATTGATTCTGAGAATAATCGATTGCTGGCTGCTCGCAGTGGCGGATTCGATACCCCGATCTATGAAATAGATCTCGGAACTGGTATCGCTATAGAGCTCCTACAATCGAAGTCGGGAGATCTTGCATCGGCCTTCGATTGGCCTAGAGGTATTGTTAAGTCCTCTTTAGATCCTGAAAGCGTCTATATCCTATCGGGAGGTAATGGAGGGGATTTCAGGCGCCTTTTGAGAGTCAACCTGGAGAGCGGTGAGCGTGAGGTAATCTCAGATCCTGAAGCGGGCGTTGGTTCTGGCCCTGACTTTTCGTCGGCCGATGGGATTCTGGTTTCGGAAGAGGATGGGTGGGCTTACATTCATAACGGGTTAGCGCTTTATAAGGTAAAATTGATCAGTGGTGATCGAGTGGAGATTCCTCTGGATTACCCGACAGATTTTATTATCAGAGCGATAAACGATTTCTTTCTTGTAGGAGAAGAGTTGAACATCTTTGAGACTTCTCGTGGGGTAATGAAGAAAGATAAGTCTACCGATGAGTGGGTTGTCATACACCCCTATGATGAGAATGATGAATTTGATTCCCGGTTGTCGGAGGGTGTTCACTATGTGGAAGAAAATAATTATATTTTTGTCGCTCAAGACCACTACAAAGCAGTCCTTGCCTATGATCTGACCACAAACGAATTTGTGGTGATATCCCGCTATTCCGAATAACTCAAGTACGTTGTCGACCTGAAAACAGGCCCGAGCCGATCTCTCGGGCCTTACGTCTGATAAGGATTGTTACCATGACGCTTCCCTCGTCCCGCGCCAACACTCTGCTGTCCTTTTCCAAACGCAAGCTCTATATGGCCATGCTGGCCTGTTCTCCTTTGGTTATGTCTCAGCCGGCCGTGGCTGGCCCGGAGGGGGGCCGCATTACCGGAGGCTCAGGCCAGATATCGGCGGAACAGAAGCAGACCCTGATTGAGCAATACTCGGATCGGATCGCCATCGATTGGGATAGCTTTGATCTGGATGCCGACGAGGTGGTGAGCTTTCTCCAGCCAGGCGCGGATTCGGTGGCACTTAACCGCATACTGAGTGAGTCGGCATCGGATATTCGTGGACGTATCAATGCCAACGGCCATGTGGTGCTGGTCAACCCCCGAGGCATAGTGTTCGGTGAGTCGGCTCAGGTCAATGTGGGCGGCCTGCTGGCCAGCGGTCTCGATATCGGCGTTGATGATTTTATGAATGGCGACTTTGTCTTTTCTGCTCTAGATGAGGTAGAGGGTACAGTCATCAACCAAGGGACATTACAGGCATCATTGGGTGGGTCGGTCGGCCTGTTGGGTAAAACCGTCAGCAACCAGGGGCTGATCCGCGCCGAGCTGGGGTCAGTGGCGCTGGCTGCCGGTAAAGAAGCTGTGATGACCTTCGATAGCGACGGCCTGATGGGTATACGGGTAACCGAGTCCATTCTTCAGAATGACTTGGGTGTTGATCCCGCGGTACTGAATGAAGGTTCCATTGAAGCCAAGGGTGGCCGAGTACTGCTGACTGCCTCTGCCAGTCGGAACGTATTCTCCCGGGCCGTCAATACTGGCTCGCTGTCGGACGCACGCAGCGTGGTTATGCATGACGATGGCAGCTTTACGCTGGGCGAAGGGGCGGACCTGGTCAATACGGGTGAGATTCGGGTCGGGCACTCGCATGACGCCGGTAGCGCGTTCCTGTTGGGCGAGAACGTCACTCAGGGTGGTCTCGTTGAAGCCAATACCCAAAATGGCGATGGCGGGCGAGTTGAGCTCAATGCTCGGAGTACGACCTTACTGAAACGCGGTAGCGAGACGCAGGCGCAGTCCTCTGTTGGCGGGCAGGGTGGAGAGGTTATGGCGCTGGGGCAATATGTCGGCGCTGAGGCCACTGCGTCTGTAGACACTTCAGGGGCAGAAGGCGGTGGGCGCATTTACTTCGGGGGAGGCTACCGGGGTGAAAACCCCTGGTTACCCAACGCGGAAAAAACGATTGTGCAAACGGAGGCCGAGCTAAGGGCGAGAGCCACGGCTGATGGCGACGGGGGCCGCATTATCGTCTGGGCTGATGATAGCACGCGGTTTGGGGGGTATATTGAAGCTTCTGGTGCAATGGATGGCACGGGTGGCTTTGCGGAGGTTTCGGGGAAGAAGCAATTGGCTTTCTCAGGTTCGGCTGATCTATCGGGCGCGCGAGGAGCAGGCATGCTTATTTTAGATCCTGAGAACATAGTAATTGATGGTTCAGGTAGTGATGCTCCAGATGCTGCAGGGGAGGTGAGCTTTGAGGATAATGGGGAAACGTTCAGTATTCGATCTGATATTATAAGGGCGTTACTGCACAATAACTCTAGCGTCATACTAGAAGCCACGAAAAGCATATCAGTAGATAGTGTCATAGATGCTTCTGATACTTCTTCTGGTGTCTGGCTTAAGCTCCACTCCGGCGGAAATATAGCCGTAAACAAACGTGTTTCGTTGAACAACGGAAGCTTCGAGGCAATAGCCGGACATCCCACCTGCGGTGATGCGATATGTCAGGGTTTTGAGGGTGGCAAAATAATAACCTTTTCCGGTGACGGTTCAATATCATCATCGGGAAATGTTGTGCTCAGTGCAACGGACGCTATCAATCTATCAGCGGGCTCCGGTATTTCAGGCTCGTCAATCACCCTTAGATCCCGCAACACTATCAATGTCGGCGCGAATCTTACCTCGGAAGCCGGCACCATTCAGATTCACGCCGGCGACAGCTCCCTCAATGTCCAGGATCTAAACTATGACTCCGAAGGCGACCATGTCTTCACCGGCGATCTTACAATCTCTGGGGCACTGAACTCCAACGGCTCTGATATCCTCCTGGATGCCGCAGGATCGATCCAACTCTTTAGTGAGGCTCAAACCGTCGGTGGTGACTTTAACGTTGGGAGCTATCAGGCTCCAGGAGCATTCTACAGCCTGGAGTACACGGACTCGAATTCGGACGGGCGCGTTGCGCTTGGAGAAATCACCCGGGAAGGATCAATTGATACGTCGTCAACACTTGGCGGTGGGAAGATAATCATTGAAGCCGAAGGTTCTGATTCTGCCAGCGGGGATGTCCGGGTGGGTAGTCTGTTTTTCGGCTACCCCTATAGCACTGACAGCGAGGACAATGAGCTCGCTCTCCATCAGAAAACCGGTGGTGTTGATATCACGGCGGCAGGAGATATCTATTTATCCCGGGTGATCAACTTCAATGATACGGGCCCCAGAGATTCCGATGGGAATGTTGTTGGGGGGCACACGGAGGAGGAAGCGTACTTAACGGCCAAGGCAGACGACAGTATTCATTTTGACGCTGACGTTGCCTCGCAGAACGCGACTTCGGAAAACGGGTGGTCCAGCACGGCCGGGGACGCCGTCATTTTTGATCTTTACGGGGATGCTCGGGATGCCCTGAATATTACGTTGACAGCGGACGCCAATGAGGACGGGGAAGGATCAATTACCACATCCGGCGATATCTATACCTCAGGCGGTAATTTTATCGCCTCGGGTCAAACCATCAACTTTGGTGGCGCCGTTATAACCCGATACGCGAATGTACTTGAGGATGGGGAACTTTGGGTCAACGATGGGTGGCGGTATGGAGTGGCTGACTGGTCGACGGGGGGTAACGTCGAACTGAGCGTTTCGGAAGAAGTGTCTCTGGGAACCATTGTGACGGCGGATAGTTGTATTAACGATGGCTGTGAAGGAAACTTCACCCTGTCGCTGGATGCGGAGGGTTCGACCTCCGACGAGTTCCTGGTGGATCAAACCTCTGGATCACGCCTGGATATTGCCGGCGATTTCGTGTTTAAAAACCTCAATGAAAACGCCGTGGTTAATCTTGAATTGCGCGGGACCGGAAACCGCCTCCACGGAGGGGGCGCGGCGCATTCGGCGGCAATAACCACCACCGGCGATGTGAGTCTATTTAGCGCTACGGACCTCATTCTGACTGATCTTGATGCGGGAGGTTCGCTTTCCGCTGCTGTCCTTGGCGCAATCAATATCGACAGTGGCAGCGATCTGAAACTGGGCACCATCAGTACCCAGCAAGAGGGGCAGAACGGATCCAATATTACCATCAATTCCGATGGCGCTCTGTCATTAGAGGAAAGGGCGGAGATCAATGCATCGGCCGGGTCCCGTACCGATGGGGGCCCCGGGTTTAACGGTGGGTCCATTGTGGTCACGGCCGTTGATAATATCGAACTTGGCGGAAACCTGATTTCCACGGGCGGAGCCGGCAATGATACCAGTACCTTTGGTGACGGAGAACATGGTGGGTCCGGTGGGAAGGTGGAAATCAGATCTGAGGCTGGCCGCGTAACTCTGTCAGAAATAGACACTAGTGGTGGCAATGGACACTCAGAAAGCCACGCTTGGCGGGCCAATACAGCTAACGGAGGCAGCGGCGGTGACATCATAGTTACTGCCGCTAACGGGATTACCTTAACGGGTGACGTGAGATCCTCAGGCGGTGCGCTGTCGTCGAATAACGCTGAACCCGATGCCTCTCATGGTGAAGGTGGACGTATAGGCTTGAATGACGATGTACTCGTTGCTTCTTCGGCACTGGTGATTCGCAATGACGCCGGTCCGCTTGGCGTTGAGGGGTTGGCGCATGATTTCGATATCCAAGCGGGTGACTTCACCATCACCGGGTCGCTGGGTGCGGTAAATTCGGATTCAGCCTTGACCTTGCATACAGGAAAGACCACGTTCGGTGGCACTGTCGGTGACTCCAATGCCGTTAATTTTACTGAATTGACGATCAATAGCTACGGCGATGTCCAGCTCGGTGGAAACTCGGCCCCGGTCGCGGACAGGATTCAAGTCAATGCGACTGGCACTGGCGGGCAATCGCTGGCGCTGACGAATACGGTCAATCATTGGGTCCTGAATGATGGTGTTGAGAGCGACAGCTCTATAACGTTCAACGAGGAACAGAATCCCCACTTTCATTTCAATGGTTTCTCCGCGCTGATCGGCGGTAGCGGGACAGATCACTTCGCGGTGTCGCATGGTGATGCGGTTTACACCATCACGGACAATGGTGGCGAGGGAAATTCGGTCTCCTCTTACTCTGAAGACGCCCACCTGTGGACTTTGACAGACGACGGCTTCGCGAACAGTTTGACGTCACGGACGGGTTCATCCACAAGTATTACCTTTTCAGGTATCCAGGTGCTTAAAGGCTCTGGCGACGACTACCTACAGGGACGCAACAGCAACACGGATTGGGTCTACAGCGCTGACGATCGATGGACGCTCTTTGAGCCGGACACGAACACGAATCCATTGGTTGCCTTTGATGGCATGAGCAAAGTGGTCGGTGGTGCCGGAAATGACCGGTTCACTCTGCTGGCGGATTCGAGCTACACCGGCGCAATCGATGGCGGTGAGCAAGCGGTTGGTTCGGCCAGCATCAACAGCCTGACCATCAACGGCAATCCCAACCTCTGGTATCTGGATGGTCGCACTGAGAGTGCGGTCGTCGAGCGTGATGCAACAGCCAATTTACGACTCGAGAGGTTCAGCCGTATACAACGGCTGGAAGGTGCGGGCGAGGATCAGGTCCAGGGCCGCAATGAGGCCACCGATTGGGTCTATGGCGCTGACAGTCAGTGGACCCTCTATGAACCGGATACCACCAGTAACGCCCTGATATCTCTGACTGGCATGAGCAAGGTTACCGGTGGTGCCGGTGAGGATCGGTTCACGCTGGTCGAGAATGCCTCTTTCGCCGGTGAGATCGACGGCGGGTCTGAAGCGGGCAATACCCTCTCGGTCAATGGCGGGTCCAATCACTGGTACCTGGACCACTCGGCGGCCGATAGGGCGGCCATACAGGAAGGCGGTGATACCCGGGTCGAAGCCTTTCTTGGTATTCAAACACTGGAAGGTGCGGGAGCAGACACTTTTTACGGACGCGACCAGGGTACCGATTGGGAGCTTACCGCGGGTACGACCTTGGCGGATAACCAATGGACCCTGAACGAAGTCGAAGCGGAGGGTCTTAAGAATCTGACACTGTCGGGTATGGCTTCGCTGGTGGGCGGGTCAGCCGAGGACAGCTTCACACTCATGGCCGGAACTGCGTTTTACGGCTCTCTGGATGGAGGCCTCACGGCGAGTAACACGCTCAGTCTGGCCAGTGATGATAATCACTGGACCGTCACGCACTTTGGCGATAATGGCGCGACCGGTTCCGTGGTCGATCGAATCAATCAGTTTGTATCATTCGGTACGCTGTCCGGTAGTGGTGGAGATGTACTTGCCGGACCTGACGTCGCCAATGTGTGGATGTTGGGCGGCGCTGGTTCGGGCGCTCTGGCCCCCGTTTCTGATCCCGACGAAGCCGTTCAGTTTGATGGTATGGCGGCCCTGGTTGGCGGCGTTACTACCGATACCTTTACCGTCTCAGGTGATACGCTCTTTGCTGGCGTGATTGATGGTGGTGCTGGCGCTAATGACACGCTGAACCTTGAAGGCCTGACGCAAGCCGTCACCGTGGGGATGCTGACACCGGACAACCAGGCGTCAGGTTGGGCGGCCCGGACTGACGACGATATCACCATCCGCAATATCGAAACCTTGACGGCGGCCGAGGCTGGCAATGACGTTGCCGGTGGTACCGGCAATCAGCTTCTGGGGCCCCTGTCGGGCTATTACCTGTGGACTCTGACCGGCGAAAATACCGGCACTGTACAGCCTACCTCGGGCGAGTCCCAACCCAATAACAGCGCTGATCGCGTACTGGATTTTTCCGGCTTCGCTTATCTGGTGGGTGGAGAGGACAGCGACTTCCGCTTTGACGGCGGAGATGCCGTGGGCGGAATAACCGGTGGTAGCGGCGATACCTGGCTGGATTATTCACTGGCGATCGGAGACCTGTGCGTCAACCTGCTTGCCGGCAGTGAAGCCTGCGATGGTCCTCTGTTGGATAACATCGATGGGGTGATCGGTAACAGCAGCTCTGGCTTCAACAGTCAGTTGCGGGCCAATGGCAATGAGGATTACGTCTGGCGAATTCACAATAATGGACACAGCCGTGCTGATGGGATCAATGACGGGGCCTTCGAATACGACGGGGACGACGTCGAATTCATTGACTTCAATCAGCTGGTGGGTGGTGCCAGTGTGGATACCTTCCTGTTTGAAAGTGGAGGAAGACTGACCGGCTATGTTGATGGCCGGGCCGGCAGTGACATCGTTGATACCCGGCAATCTGGTGCCGCCGTGGCGTTTCGGCTCAGGGAGCAGGCTCCAGACGGCACCAGTGGTTCACCCTTATGGCTCAAGGGTATGGAAACCATTCGGGCCCACACTGATCGTGAGAATCTGTTGATCGGCCCGGACCTCCAAAGTGACTGGATAATTGATCGGGCCAATGGTGGTCGTCTGGTAGCCGAGGGTCAGACGGTCAGCTTCACGGGCATCCAGACCCTTTGGGGTGGCTCGAATCAAGATGATTTCACCTTGGTACGAAATGGCGGGCAGACCGGCTCCGTAAGCGGCGGTGTTAATGGTGGCGAGGGCACAGATACTCTGACCATTGGCAGCGCCGATGGCGAGGCAATCGACTGGACGGTGGACGGTTTTGCCGCAGGCAGTGCCGATCGGGCTGGTACCTTCACGGGTATCGAGGTTTTGGCCGGAGGTCGGGGGGATGACCGCGTTACCTTGACCGGCGCTCAGGCCTGGGTGCAAAACATCGCCGCCGGCGCCGGTACCAACACGCTCACCTACGATGTCGAGCCTAACGACGTGAACGCGGCGACCTGGGCTTTGAGTGGGCCTCACAATGGTTCGGTTACCTTGGGTGAAGCGGAAGACGGCATCAACTTTACCGCCATCAGTGCGCTGACAGGTTCGGGCGCGGACACTCTGCAAGGCACCGATAATCCCAGCGAGTGGATCATTTCCGGCGCGCATGAGGGCACCCTGGAAACGTCGGTGTCGGGTGACGAGCAACGGCTTGATTTTGCCGGCATGAGCACTCTCTCGGGCGGAAGCAGCAACAATACTCTGACTGCCAGCGGTGCCAACACCTGGGTGCTGACCGACACGGGGACCGGCCGCCTCAATGAGGTTCTGAATTTCAGTGGTATGGATGAATTGGTCGGTGATGGCGAGAACAACTCCCTGCAGGGTCCGAACCGAGATAACTATTGGCTCCTGACCGGTTCGGATCAGGGAGTAGTTTCTGCTGCGAGCGGAGATGCAGCCAGCCCCGCCGTGGATGGAACCGCCACTGACTTTGTCGGCATGACGACATTGGTTGGTGGACAAGAGGGCGACCAGTTTGTGGCGTCAGCCACGGGCGCTTTGTTCTCCGGTCTGCTCAACGGAGGTGAGCCCGTCGGTCAAGCGGATGATCGAGACAGTGTCGACCTGAGCCAGCGTCCGTCAAACGAGCGGATCACCGTGGGAATGGGTGATGCCCTGGATGTCGATGTGAGCATCGTCAATATCGAAACCCTCACAGCGAACCCTGATGCCAATAGCGGAAACCAGGGGCACATCCTGAAAGGTCCTCAAGAGGGTACCTATCAGTGGATTATTACCGACATTAACACCGGTAAGGTGTTCCCCGAAAACAACGAGCGGACCGACACCACCCTGGCCTTTCATGACTTTGCTTTTCTGGAAGGCAGTGAGAACAATGTGTTTGCCTTCGAAGGCGGAGACCTGACCGGCGGGGTTACCGGTGGCAGTGGCTCCAACTTCCTGGACTACTCCAATAGCGACGGGGATATCTGCATCGCCCTGTTGGACGGTGTGTCCGGTTGCGATGGCATGGCCATGGAGGGGATCAACGGTATTATCGGCAATCACACCGATAACGCGTCACCCAACAGTACGTTGCGCGTGGTGGGTGACGGCGATTACACCTGGAGCGTGCAGAAACTTGACGCGCTGGCCTCCAGCGATGGCATCAACGACGGCATCTTCGACATCGGCGGCAATAATGAAATCCGTTTTATCGACTTCAATCATCTGGTGGGCAGTGACGGCAATAACCGGTTCGCGTTTGTCGGCTCTGGCGAAATTACCGGCTCAGTGAACGGCGGCGCCACTCGCGGGACTGGCCGCAATGTGATCGATACCACTGGCTCTGATTATGGTTTTGCCTTCTGGCAGTCGACGCCGTCGGGGTCAGGTGAGGCGGACACCGCTTTGTGGGTACAGAACATTCAAACCCTGAGCGCACGCAGTGACCGGCATAACGTGCTTCACGGCATCGACAGCGCGACCACCTGGACGGTCGCAGGGACAGACTCGGGCTATCTGGGTGACGATTCGCTGCGCTTCGAAGGGGTTCAGCATCTGAAGGGCGGTTCTGAAAGGGATACCTTTGTGGTGAACACCGGGGGATTAATCACCGGCGCCATCGACGGTGGCGGAAACGATAACACCCTCGAGGTAACGAGTGAAGGTGACGACTCGGTTCACTGGCGGGTCAGCGGGAAAGATCAGGGCTCGGTTGAGGATCGTGTTGCGTCCTTTACGGGCCTGTCCGAGCTTCTTGGCGGTGAAGGCAATGATCGCTTTACCCTGACATCGGCGGCACAGGTCTCCGGCATCGACGGTGGTGACGGCGACAATGGATTGGCGTATCAACTTTCCGATAGCGAAACTGCCGAGCAGGCGGCCCAGTGGCGGCTGACCGGTCAGTATGACGGCGAGATTGAAACGGCGAATGGCGGGATCAGTGGCTTTGAAAACATTCACTCACTGGCTGGCTCCGGTCACGACACTCTGACCGGCGACAATGCGGCGACGCGTTGGTTGATCAGTCATTCGGATGGCGGCTCGGTGGGAGCGGAATCCACGGTAAGCCAACACTATATGAGCTTTGAAGGCATGGCCACGCTTGTGGGCAATACCCAAGCGGATCACTTCTCGATTCTCGACAGCGGCAACGACTTCAGCGGTGGGTTGAAAGGCGGTGCTAATGGCAATAATCGCCTCAGCGCAAATCAACACAATAACGCCTGGACTCTGAACGGTGCTGGCCGTGGAACGCTCAATGAATCAATCGTATTCGAGGCAATCCAGACGCTGGTCGGCGGTGGTGAGGGCAACACTCTGAGAGGGCCCAACCGGGATAACCGTTGGTTATTGACGGAGGCAAGGCGCGGCACGGTATCCGAACAGGGCATCAGTGGCACCAGTACCGAGTTTGTCGGGATGGAAACCCTGGAGGGCGGCGCTCGCAATGATCTGTTTGTAGCGGGCGGCGCACTGACGGTCGGGCAGTTGGCCAGCTTTGAACAGCTACGCGGCGGAACTCAATCTGAGGGAGGCGTCGATGCGTTGGACCTTACCGCGCTGTCTGACAATGGGCCGGTCTCGGTCGGACTCGATGGGCTCAACGACGTCGACATTCAGGTCGTCGGAATCGAACAGATTGATGCCCAGGGCGCTGGCAATCGCCTGTACGGTGCCTCCGATGCGGCCTACTCCTGGGTGGTTAATGCGCTCAATGCCGGGGAGGTTTCCCCAACCGCATCCGGCGCGAGTGACGCGGGTGTCACATTCACGGGTTTCACCGAGCTGACCGGCGGCACCCATAGCGATACCTTTGCATTGCTGGGCACCGGCAATGTGGACGGTACCATTGAAGGCGGCGATGGCGATGGTATCGATCTGGTGGACTATTCCAATCAGGCCGGCGATGTGGTGGTCACCGTGGGCGATATCGATTCGGATATTCTCGGCATTGAGGGCGTTGTCGGGAAAAGTGGCACTAGTGCCAGCGACACCACCAGTACCTTGAAAGTTGCAGACGGAGTGACGGATTCGGTTGCCTGGACCATCCAGCGATTGGCCGATCTGCCTAACAGCGATGGCGTCAACGACGGAGAGGTAGCCATCGACAATCACCAGCCGTTCTACTTTATTGACTTCAATGTGCTGGAAGGTGGTGACGGGCAGGATGCGTTTGTTCTGCAGGGCGAAGGCCAGCTGGTCGGTCAGATCAATGGGCGGGGCGAGATCAATACGGTATTCACTCAGGAAGCGGATCTGGCGCACCGGTTTACGGTGAGCGATCGCGAGAACAACGAAACCCGGTTGGTTAATATCGACTCGTTGACCGCCAGCCTGGATCACAACCATCAACTGGTCGGTACCGGCGAGGGAAACACCTGGCGTATACAGGAGCGCGGTGCGGGTGAACTCGAAGGACAATTGAGCTTTCGGGGTATCGATCATCTGGTGGGTGGAAGCGGTACTGACAATTTCATTTTTTCGGGCGATGGTCTGGTCAGTCGCATCGAGGGGCGCGGCGCTCTGGCAGACAATATCCTCAATATCGAGAACACCGCCGAGCCGCTGCTGATCTCCCTGGACCTCAACAACCAGGGCGCTGATGTTCGTGTCAGCGGCGTTGGTAGCCTGGTTGGCAACCGCGACATCAATCACCGGCTTCAGGGCGAAGACCGATCCAACACCTGGGCGATCGATGGTCAGGACAGCGGTTCGCTCAATGGTGATGTCCGTTTCGCCGGCTTTGTCGACCTGCTCGGCAATAGCGAGACGGATCGTTTCGAACTGCATGGTATCGGAGCCGTGAGCGGCGCAATTGACGGCGGGGGTGGTGAAGACACCCTCGATCTGTTTGAGCTGGCCGACGATCGAAAACTCAAGTTGGCGGTGGAATCTCCGTCCTCAGAGGACGCACCGACGGCTGATCTGCAGGTGTTCAATATCGATACCCTGGCGGCACCTACGGCCGCCGGTCATACCCTGATCGGGCGCGCGGACGAAAACCTCTGGGTGCTGGACGGCGAGAATCGGGGCACACTCGGTGACCTCGATTTCACCGGGGTGGCCAATCTGATCGGCGGTAATGGCACCGATGTCGTCGAGTTTCTGTCGGGCGGGTCGTTGCAGGGCTATATCGATGGTCGCGACGGCGACAACACCGTGGACATGTCCGAGGTCAACCGGCTCGTGGCTGTGACAGTGGGGGAAGCCCGCGGAGACCTGCGCAACATCACCCATTTCATCGGGAACAATACCGAAACCACTTTAACTTCTCTGCACGCCGACAACAGCTGGCGGCTTGATCGGGGCGAAAACGCCGGTACGCTCAACACCCGCCTGAGTTTCGAGGGCGTTACCGACCTGATTGGAGGCGAGGGCGTTGATACGTTCCGTCTCGACGGCGGTGGCGTGACCGGCCTAATTGACGGTGCTTCCGGCAATGACCAGTTTCTGATGAACCTGCCCACCGGTGTCGAAGGCAATCAGCGTCTGAGCGGCGGCGCAGGCAATGATGAGTTGCGGGTGTCCGGCGGTGATGCGAATTATCAGGTGACCTACAGCCCGCGCACTGGTGGTGAGGAACAGCTACGCTACACGGCCGGCAATGGCAAGGTCTTCGGTGTTGAGTTCTCGCAGCTGGCACAGGTGCAGGATAATGTCGTGGCCGATGTGCTGACCATCAATACCCGCCTGAATCCGGATACGGTGGTGGCGAACAATAATCGGGTTCAAGTCAGTGATCTGGCGCAGCTTAATTACACCAACAAAACCAACCTCACTCTCGCCGCCAATACCGACGATGTGGTGGATCTGGCCGGTGCTCTGTCTGTGCCCGGTCGCCTGGAAATCCGCAACGCCCGGGTAACCCAGAGTGCGGACGAGGCCCTGTCCGCGCGCGAGCTGCGTCTGGTCTCGGTCAGCGAGTTTGGTTCCGTCGAGAGCCCCATCGAGACCGGGATTGAAACCCTGATGGCGGATGTCGGCACCGGTGGCCTGGCGCTGCGTAATAGCGAAGCCCTGGTATTGAAAGAACTGCGCAGCCTGGGGCGTGCGCAGGTGACGGCTCGAGGCAATCTTACCAGCGATGCGGATCTTTCCGTCGCGGGTGTCACTCACTTTGCGTCCGAGCAGGCGGGTATCTATCTGGATGGCGGCAACCGTTTCAGCAATACCGTTCATCTTGATGCCGCCCAGGACATTGAGCTGCATCATCAACGCGAGTTGTTGTTGGGCGATGTGCAGGCTCAGACGTTCGCGCTCAACAATCGCGGCGATGTTACCCAGGGTAATGGTGCCTGGACGGTTGACCTCCTGGATCTGTCCGTTGATGGAAACCTGCAGGCCATGAACGAGAACAACCGCATTCAGGGCCTGCGTGCGGACCAGGTGGGGGATCTGACGCTGGACAGTCGTGAGGCATTGCGTCTGGATAGCATCGACAGCGACGGTCAGGTGCGGATTGGTGGTCGGGGCCTGTTGGTTGAAAACCGGCTCAGCGCCGAAAGCCTGAATCTCGATGCACAAAACGGTAGCCTGACGATCAATCATTCAATTACCGCAAACGATATTCAGCTTGCCGGTGAGCGGGTCGCGCAGGACGCCGAGGTGATCAGTGGTGGCGTCCTGAGCATTAGCGCCAAGGGCGCTATTGAACAGAATGCTCGATTGACTGCGGTGGCGGATATTCAGTTGGATGCCGGGGGTGAGTTGACCATGAGCCGCTCGGCGCGCACCGAAACCCGATCCGGCAACATTGAGTACGCCGCTGGCGACAATCTGACCGTCAGTTACCTCGACAACCCTGAGGGCACCATTGCGCTGCGCAGTGGCCGGCGCATTGAATCCGCACTGGAAGCGCAGACGAACGGCGTGATTGCCCAGCGAATCGAACTGGCCTCCATAGAGGGCATTGGTGCCGGACAATCCATCGCTCTTGATACCCGTGAACTGCACGCCACCAATAACCGGGGCCGGATCGATCTGGGCAATACCGGGGACGTGCGGATCGATCGCCTGGCCAACAATGACGATATTGTGTTTTTCAACGAAGGGACGGTGACCCTGGATAACCGGGAAGGGCCGGTATTTGATCGTTCCGCCGAGGGTGCCATTGAGGCCGGCGGTGTGGTGAATGCCAACTACGATGTCGGTACCGTTCGTTTTACGGTCGCGGAGGGCAGCCTGCTGGGACTGGGCGGCATCAATGTGAACAAGCCGGACCTGGTCGGCCGGCGAGGCCTTTTTGTCGTGAGTGGCGATATCGGGTCGGTGGCCCGGCCGTTGGTCATGTACTTCAAGGACTCGCTGGTTCTGCAGGGTATTCGGAGCTGGCAGCCTGTCTGGGGCTTTGGCCAGATACCGGAAACATTCGAAAACAACTCGGCCATTCAGTTCAGCAATCAGGAGCTGACCAGTGCCGGTGAACAGATGGTGGAAGTGGAAAGCCTGGAAGACATTGACCCCGCCATTTTCACCGCAGTACGCAACTACAGTTTCGACGAAGTCTCGATTCTTATGCCACCGGATCAGCGCTACGGCAATGAGGAGGAAGACGAGGAACGGTATTCCGCGTACTGAGTGTGTTCAATCATAACGACCAAAAAACAGGGATTAAAGGACGTTTCATGAATGCCGTATCAACAGCTCTGAAAGTGGTGGGTCTGGCCTGCCTGGGCTTCGCCACCACGCCATGCCTGGCGGGCAGCTTTCTGGAAATGCCGGATACCACCGAGGTGCCGGATCTGGAAGAGCAGAGTCTGCGTCTGGATCTGGATGTGCCCCCCGTGCGCGACCGCAGCCCCGACCCCCAGGCAGGCCCCCGGCTGAACGTGCGCGAATTTCGCGTGCAGGGTCTGGTGGAATACCCGGAACTGGGCATTACCCGGGCCGAAGTGATGGAGAAGGTCGAAGCGTTGCGCTTCGATATGATGGATGAGGATGCCATGCTGGAATCGGGCTATACGCTCGATGAGCTGGCATCGCTATCGGATCTGATTGCGGAAATCGAAGAGGACACCAAAGATCGCCACGTCGGCCCGCTGGAAGTACAGCGCGTGGTGTTTCATGTGCGTGAGCAGCGGCGGCAACGGGGCATTACTCTGGGCATGATTGAAACCGTCGCCGATACCATCACCCGGTACTATCGCGAGCGGGGCTTCATTCTCGCCAAAGCCTATATTCCCGAACAGCGGGTGCGCGACGGCGTGGTCAATCTCACCGTGCTGATGGGCAATCTTGGCGAGGTTCGGGTGGAGAACAATGACCACTATCGGGACCGTACCCTGGCCCGGGTGTTCGATGGCGTGCTGGATAAACCGGTAAAAGCGGGCGTCATTGAAGAGCGCCTGTTTTTTGTCAACGATTTGCCCGGTGTGCGGGCGCGCGGCTTCTTTGAGCCCGGTCAACAGGTGGGCGATTCGCGCATGGTCCTGAATGTCACCGACGAGCGTCGGCTCGATGCCAACCTGCGCATCGATAACCACGGCTCGGAATCCTCCGGCGAGTATCGATTGTACGGCGATGTCTATTGGCACAATCCACTGGGTATTGGCGATCAGCTGCAGGTCGGGGTGCTCAACTCCTACGAGCCGGACAACTCCCTGTATGGCATGTTCCGCTACCGGGTGCCCGCCTACTTTCCGCGCCTGAAGTTTTCGGTGGGCGCCTCCAGCAATGACTTTGTGGTCGGACAGTCGAATTCCGATGATATTGATGCATTGAATATTGAAGGTCGTTCAGAGGTGCTCGACGCGGCGCTGGACTATCAACTGCGTCGCACCCGTCTGAAGAACCGGTCGGTACACTTGCGCTGGGCGGAAATCGGCTCGGAAATGGACTTTGTCAACTCGGCGTTGGTGCGGCACAGCGTTGTTCGCAATCTGACGCTGGAGTACCGCTTCGATCGCCTGGATGAAGAGCGACGCTTGCTGCACCAAGGGGGCCTGAGCGTTACCCGAAGCGAATTCAGCAAGGTGGATCCGATGGATGAGCAGTTGCCTCAGACGCCGACTCTGGTGAATTTGGACTATACCCTGCTCGGCTTCTGGCGGTTACCCTTCACCGAGCTGGGGACCCGGGTGATCAGTCGCACCTCATTGCAGTACTCGGGAGAGGCGCTCTCGTCAGTGAATCAGTTCTCTCTGTCCGGCCCGCGCAAGGCGCGCGCTTTTGCCCTCAATGCCTATTTTGCGGACGACGGTGTACACACCGGTGTCGACTGGATTTTCCCCGGTTTCGGGCCACTGAAAGACGCGCTGCAGCCCATGCTGTTTGCCGACTATGGCTACGGGCAGCGTTACGCGATCCTGGAAGGGGATGAGGACACCGAGGGGGAGTTTAGCAATATTGGTCTGGGTTTTCGGATCAATGTAGCCGGGGTGCGCGGCTCGCTCACCCTGGCCCAGCCCCTCGCGGCCCGCAATACGGCGCTGGAGGATGATAGCGATATTGAGGACGACGTCCGGGCGTACTTCGATCTCCAGTATAGTTTTTAGATGTCGTAGACCACTTAACATTCGAAAAAAGGTGCCGGTTGGGGTATGGTTACCCTCAAGTAGATGGTCATATTGAATATAAGTGCCTTCTGCGATTCCACGATAACGAGGGGTAACCATGATAAAGAGAGTGAAGTCCTTATTCAGACCCGTGGCGGTCGGGCTATGCGCCGCCGCGCTGGTCACGGCCTGCGCGACCCAGCCCGGCAGCGACACCCTGACGCTCAACGAGCGTGATTACTTCGAACGCCCCGGCGTCAACGTGTTGGCGTTCGCCAATCCGCCCGGCGGCCTGTTCTTCGACGCCAAAACCAGTGGTGTGGAAATCATCCACCACGGTGAACGCACCGCCACCAACGGCGATGTGCGCCTGCTGCCCACCCCCGAACAGTGGGACGGTATGGGCCAATTGGTCGAGCGCCGGGTGGTCCGGGACAGCCAGCGGGTGGAAACCCAGTTGGCCTACCCGGAGCACGACTTTGAATACACCGTGGTGACCGAAGCGCAGGGCGATAAAGTCCTGATGCGAGTGTTGCTGGATGAGCCGCTGCCCGCCGCTCTGGAAGGCAAGGCTGGCCTGAACATGGAATTTGTCCCGGCGGCCTATTTCGGTAAGGGTTACCTGGCCGATGGTGTAGCCGGCACCTTCCCGCGCCACCCCGCCGGCCCGATGATTGTCAAAGACGGCCTCACCGAGTCCACGCCGTTTGCCCAGGGTCAGCACCTGGTACTGGCGCCGGAAGACCCCAAACGCACCGTGAGTATCCGCAACCTGCGCGATGAGCGCGAACTGATGCTCTATGACGGTCGCAACAAGGCCCAGAACGGTTGGTACGTGGTGCGCAGCCTGCTGCCCGCCGGGGAGTCCGGCGTGGTGGCCGAGTGGGAACTGGATATCAACGGCATCCCCGGCTGGACCCGGGCTCCGGTCATCAGCTACTCCCAACTGGGCTACCATCCGGCGCAGAACAAGCGTGCCATCATTGAGCTGGACGCCAATGCCCAGCCCGAGGGGGCGGCGCGTCTGCTGCGGGTCAAGGACAGCGGCGCCACCGAGGTGGTCAAGCAGGGGACCCCGGAGACCTGGGGCGACTACCTGCGCTACCAGTATCTGACCTTCGATTTCTCCGATGTCACCGAGCCCGGCCTTTACCAGTTGGCCTATGGCGACCAGACCACGCTGCCCTTTCCGATTGACGACAAGGTCCATGAGAACACCTGGCAGCTGACCCTGGATGTGTTCTTCCCGGTGCAGATGGACCATATGAAAGTGCGCGAAGCCTATCGGGTCTGGCACGGTGCCTCGCACCTGGACGATGCTCTGCAGGCACCGCCCAACTACGAGCACTTTGACCTCTTTGCCCACGATGAAAATACCGATACCGACTTCGAGCCCTTCGAGCATATTCCGGGCCTGAACTACGGCGGTTGGTACGACGCCGGTGACTACGATATCCGCACCCAGTCCCAGTACTTCACCGTGCAGCATCTGGTGCACACCTGGGAGCAGTTCGGTATCGATCGGGATAACACCACCGTGCTGCAGGACAAGCGCTACGCGGAAATCCATCGTCCCGACGGCAAGTCCGACATTCTCCAGCAGATCGAGCACGGCACCCTGGCGCTGATTGCCCAGCACCGGGCCATCGGGCACGCCATTCCGGGCATTGTCGCCTCGCACCTGTACCAGTATCCGCACCTGGGTGACGGTTCCACCAAAACCGACAACAAGGTCTACGACCCGGCGCTGGATCCTCACGCCGACGAGCGCGGTGTGGGTGAGATGTACGAACCATCCACCATCGATCCGACGCCCACCGAGGACGTGATGCCCTCGGACACCATGCGCAGTGGTCGGTTTGACGATCGCTGGGCCTTCACCACCAACACCACCGCGCTCAATTACGGCTCCGCGGCCGCATTGGCCGCCGCCAGTCGGGCCCTGAGTGGCTATAACGACGAGCTGGCCGACGAGAGCCTGCAGACCGCCCGGAATGTCTGGGAGTACGAGCAGGGGCGCGAGCCCAACACCTTCCGCAATGCCAACACCACTGGCGGACGGATTGAGGAAGAGCAGCTGAAGGCGGCCGTGGAGTTGTTACTCAGCACTCAGGAGGAAAAATACGCGGACGCGGTGCGCGCGCTGCTGCCGCAGGTCTCCGAGCGCTTTGCCCAGAACGCCTTCATGCTGGCGGCGGCGCTGCCGCTGATGGATGAGGCCTACGAGCGCGACCTGCGCGAGCTGACCCAGGCCTATCGGGACAGCATTGGCGAGTTCGAAGCCGAGAATCCCTTCGGCGTGCCCATCACCCGTGGCGGCTGGGCCGGTGCCGGTACCGTGATCAGCTTCGGTATCGCCAACTACTGGTTGAATCAGGCCTTCCCGGACATTGTCGAAGCGGACCTGGTGCACCGCAGCCTGAACTTCGTATTCGGTCAGCACCCGGCCTCCAACTACTCGTTCGTGTCGGGCCTGGGGCCGGATTCGGCCACTGTCGCGTACGGCAACAACCGGGCGGATTTCTCCTTCATCCCGGGCGGTATCATCCCGGGCATTCTGGTGCTGCCACCGGACTTCCCGGAAAACAAAAACAACTGGCCGTTCTTCTGGGGTCAGAATGAGTACGTGATTACCGTGGGCGGCAGCTATCTGTTCCTGTCCAACGCGGTGAGCTCGATGTTTGCTCAACCCTGATTGACGCATCAGCCACGCATCGAAAGCGGCGCCGGTATGGCGCCGTTTTTTTTGGAGCGGGAAAAGTCGCTCCGCGCCGGACTAACAAAAAATAACGTGGATTTTCCGCAACCCGCTTTGAGTCCTGCAGTCAAACCGTTAAAGTACCCCTTCGATGGATGACCTGTGCCCGGACTGACGTTTTGCTGACTTTCTGCTCCCGCCCGATGTCCACTCTGGCCAGTGCCACTGTGGGCGCCTTGCTGCTTTGCTTTGCCCCCCTACTCTGGGCCGCATCGCCCGACATCCGAATAGAAGGCGGCAGTGATCGCCTGCGCGACAATGTGCGCAGCTTTATCACCATCACCGATGAGCCATGCGACACACCCTTGTGGCGTTTGCGCGCTCGGCTGCGGGAGTTGAGCCGTCAGGTGCAGTCGGCGGCCCAGGCCCTGGGTTACTACCACCTGAGCAGCGAGCATGAACTCAGCCGGGGCGAGGACTGCTGGGCACTGACGCTGACCCTGGAGCCCGGTGAGCCGGTCCGACTGGCGCAGGTGGAGGTGGTCATCAAGGGCGAGGGCGAAAACGACGGGGCGTTTCAGTCCATTCGCAATCAGCCGGGGCTGCGGGTGGGGGATATTCTGGACCACGGACGGTACGAATCGCTCAAAAGCCGCTTCGGCGTGCTCGCCTCGGCGCGGGGTTATTTCGAGGGACGCTTTGAGCGCTCTCGAGTGGTTGTCGATAAAGACGCGAATACCGCGGATCTGGAACTGATCTACCACACCGGTCCCCGGTATCAGTTTGGCGAGCTTCGCCTTGAGCACGACATCCTCGATGCCTCCTTCATCCAGCGTTATTACACCTTCCAGTCGGGCGAGCCCTATGACACCGAGCCCATGCTCGAGCTGAAAAGCCGGCTCAATGCCAGCGATTACTTTCGCTCGGTTCGGGTCAACCCTCTCCTTCAGGAACTCGACGGTCAGACGGTGCCGGTGTCGATCGAGCTGGAGGGGCGCAAACGCCACGGCTACTCGATCGGGGCCGGCTATGCCACCGACACCGGGCCGCGCCTGCTGCTGGGGTACGAAAACCGCTATGTGAACAACCGGGGCCACGCCTTCAATGCCGATATCAAGGTGTCGGAAGTGGGCACCAATGTGGAGGCGGCCTACAGCATTCCGATGAGTCGGCCCGCCAATGAGCTGGTGCGCCTGTACACCGGCTACCAGAACGAGAAAACCGACGACACCCTCAGCGCCATCAACACCGTGGGTGCCAGCTATACCCGCTCCGAAGAGGACAGTGACTGGCTGCAGACCTACTCGCTCAACTATGAGCGGGAATACTACGAAGTCGGGGGGCAGCCGGAGAAGCGCTCGGACCTGTTGATCCCGGCGTTCAGCTTGTCCCGCACCCGCAGCGACGGCAACAACTACCCACTCTCGGGCTGGAGCTTTCTGGGGCGGATATCCGGGTCGCCGTCCAGTCTGGGCTCCGACACGAGTTTTGTGCAGCTCTACGCCCGGGTCAAGGGAATCTACGGCATTGGCCCGGGGCGGTTGCTGCTGCGCGCCGAAGGGGGTATCACCGAAGTGGCCGAGTTCAACGACCTGCCCGTATCGCAACGCTTCTTTGCCGGCGGTGATGCCAGCGTGCGGGGTTACGACTACAAGTCCATCGGGCCCGTGGAGTTGAGCGAGGAAGACAACGAGCCGGTCGTGGTCGGGGGCAATCACCTGTTGACCACCAGTGTGGAATACGACTACCGCATCATGAATAACTGGGCGATCGCCGCCTTTGTGGATCAGGGCAATGCGTTCAACAATTCGGATTTCGATTTCAAACGCAGCGTCGGGTTGGGCGTTCGCTGGATTTCCCCCATTGGCCCGGTGCGGGTGGATTTCGCCCGGGCGCTGGATGACCACGAAGGTTGGCGCCTGCATTTGAGTATGGGGCCGGATCTATGAAGCCCTGGTTCTGGAAGGCATTCAAATACCTGCGCTGGACGCTCTATAGCGTCCTGGCGGTATTGATTCTGCTGTTGGCGCTGGTCACCGCGATCGTGGCGACCGAGCCCGGCAGCCGCTGGGCGCTGAATCAGGTGGCCCAGCGGTTGCCCCTGACCTTTGACCGGATGAGCGGCAACCTGGTTACCGGGCTGGACCTGGGCTGGGTTGAATATCGGCTGGAGGAGCAACATTATCGGATAGAAGATCTGTCCTTCCGCTGGCAACCTCTGGCGTTGCTGTACAGTGCCGTGTCGGTGCAGTCCCTGCGGGCCAGTGCGGTGGAATTACACTTGCCTCCCCCCGCGGAGGAGGCCGCCCCGGAACCGGACGGACCTCGGGAGTGGCCCACCTTGGCGCTGCCGGTGCGGATCGAATTGGGTGGAGTCGACTTGCGCAACATCCGCATCCACCAGCAGGAACAGGTAACCGAGCTCTACGGCATCAGCGGCACGCTCAGTCTGGGAACTTTCAACCTGCGGGTGTGGGATCTTGCCGCGGTGGGGCCGGAGTTCGAGGTGAGACTTAACGGTCGCACAGCACTGCGCTACCCCTATGACTCGAATCTGGCGTTGGCCTGGCGCTACACCCTGCCGGAGTTGGGCGAACAGCCCATGACCTTTCGGGGGGAAGCGGATATCGAAGGCGACCTGACCAGCGTCACCGCCGAGCACCGTCTTACCGCACCGGCCACCATGACCAGTGATCTTCGCTTCTGGCCCAACCTGGATGACGAACAAACCCAGCCACAGTTGGTGCTGGATACGCTCTGGCCGGAGCAGCTGTTGCCACCGACACTATTCCCCGCCGACTGGCCGGTGCTGGAAACCGGTGGACGGCTGCAGTTGTCCGGTTGGCTCAACGATTACCATCTGGAGGTCGCCTTCTCTGGCCAGGGGCCGGGTCTTCCGTCGGTGAACGCTCGTGCCAAAGGGCTCGGCAGTCTCGAACACGTGGCTCTGGAAACTCTGGCCATTGACCTGCCCGACGGAGGGCTGAATGCCAGCGGCACACTGCGCTGGGCGCCGCAACTGGAATGGGATGTGGGCGTTGAGTTCCAGAAAATAAATCCCGCCGAACTGCCGGTGCCAGCCCTCGCCGGTTGGCCCGGAGAGATAGAGGGGCAGTTCAATAGCGAGGGGCAGCAGGTAGATGGCGACCTGCGCGCCTCCGTAACCGACCTCAATGTCGCCGGCCAGTTGCGCGCCATGGCGTTGCTATTGCGTGGCGATATCGATGTGGAACAGGGGCGACTGCTGACCCGGGAGCTCAGACTGGCGCTCGGGGCCAATCAGATGGTCCTGAACGGGGCCCTGGGGGAGCAGCTCGACCTTCAGGCGCAAGTGCAGGCGCCCATTCTCTCGCAGCTGGACCCCGCCCTTCAGGGAAGCCTGAATGCGGACATGACGCTGAGCGGACCGATGAAAGACCCCCAAGGCGAGGTGACCTTGAACGGTCAGTCCCTGGCCTGGACGGACTATCAGGTGGGCCAGTTGGACCTTAGCCTGGCGCGCACCGGTGGTGACTTCAACGCACAGTTGAGCGCTTCGGATTTGACGCTGGCGGGGCAGTCGCTTGAAACGATATCGCTGGAGGGCCGGGGACGGGTGCAAGAGCACCAGTTGGATCTGGCTCTGGTTTCCGAACATTGGGGCAGCGCCGCCGCATCCCTGTCCGGTGGTTACAGTGAGGAGCGCTGGGAAGGGGCTTTGACCCGCATGGATCTGGAGCCCCCCGACCCCCTGCTGTGGGAGCTCGATCGCCCGGCCCCTCTGGTGCTGTCGGCCCGCGAGGTGGTCGTTCAGTCGCTCTGTCTGAGCCCGGTGCCGCGTTGGCAGCGTCGGGAAGGGGTTGCCGCCACCGAGGCGCCGGAAGGGCGGATCTGCCTGGATGGACAGTGGCAACCGGATGGCGGCGCCAGTGCCCTGGCGCTGGTTGAGGGATTGCCGCTTCGACTGGCGCAGCGTTGGCTGGAGCCCGAAGTATCGCTTGAGGGCACCCTGGAAGGCCGGCTGGAGTTGCTGATGCCGGCCTCGGGGGCTGCCAATGCCCGGCTGAGACTGGAAACCCGAGAGGGGGCTTTGCGCTATCAGTTCGGCGAAGATGATGAGGAGGTCTACCCCTGGCAGACCACCCGTCTGGAGGCTGACTGGCAGAATCAGAAAGTCGAGGCATTGCTGGAGAGCGACTGGGGCGAGATTGGGCGCATCCAGGCGAAGGCCGACTGGGCCACGGATAGTGGCGCTCTCGAGGGAACCCTGCAGGCGGGTATCGACTCCCTGACGCCGCTTGAGGCTCTGGTGCCACAGTTGCAGGATGTGGCGGGCCGTCTGTCGGCGGATATGACGCTGGGAGGACGGGTCAGTCAGCCGTTGTTGACCGGTGAGATCACTCTGCGCGAGGGCGCCGCCAAGGTACCGGCGGTGGGGCTGAACCTGCAGGGATTGCAGCTCTCGGCGCGCGCCATGGAGCAGCAGTTGGCGCTGCAGGGGCAGGTGACCTCTGGCGACGGACAGTTGCGGCTCGAGGGCAGGGTCGAGAATCCGTGGAGAGCGGATCGACAGGTAACCGCTCAGTTGACCGGCGACCGATTTCAGGCGCTCAACACCCGGGAGCTGCTGGTACTGCTGAGCCCGGATTTACAACTGACCATGAACCGCGAGCGCATTGACCTCAGCGGCGATGCGGTGATCCCCAAGGCGCTGGCGAAATTCAAATCCCTGCCGGAATCGGCGACGCGGGTGTCGGACGATGTGGTCC
The DNA here is from genome assembly GCF_003762925.1 of Marinimicrobium koreense. NCBI lineage: Bacteria > Pseudomonadati > Pseudomonadota > Gammaproteobacteria > Cellvibrionales > Cellvibrionaceae > Marinimicrobium > Marinimicrobium koreense. The sequence continues at coordinate 345,014 of NZ_RJUK01000002.1, read as the reverse complement.
TGAAGGATCGCAATGGCAATGGCGATGAACCGACAGGTCCCCAGTTGTTCGTGGACCTGAATCTGGCCCTGGGCGATGACGTGCGTTTTGAGGGGTTCGGCCTGACCGCCCGTCTGTCCGGTGAGCTGCAGGTACTGCAAAACCCTGAACGGGGGCTGCTCACCGTGGGTGAGGTCGGAGTGGCCGAGGGGCGCTATAAGGCCTATGGCCAGGACCTGGACATCGAAAGGGGCCGCTTGATCTTCCAGGGGCCCTACGACAATCCGGGGCTGGACATTCGCGCTACCCGCGAAGCGGATGAAGTGACCGCGGGCCTGGAAATTGGCGGCACCTTGCAGAGGCCCCGCAGCCGCGTATTTTCTACCCCATCACTGCCGGACAGTGAAGCCATGGCGATACTGCTGACCGGCAAGTCCCTCAACAGCTCCTCCTCGGCGGATGCTTCCATGCTGATCAATGCCATCGGCGGACTGGGGCTTGAGCGCAGTGGCTTCATCACCGCCGAAATCGCCGAAACCTTCAGCCTCGACGAGTTTCGGATTCAGCCCGAAGATGACGTCACCGAGAGCTCGCTGCACATTGGCAAATACCTGACGCCGCGACTGTTTGTCCGCTACGTTGTCGGGTTGTTCGATCAGACCAACAGTCTGGGGCTGCGCTATGAGATTACCGAAGAGTTGCGGTTGGAAGCCGAGTCCGGGGTCACCCAGAGCGTGGACATGATCTACAAATTCGAACGCTAGAATTGGCTGCATGGACCGTTAGCGCAGGGACGCCACCGTCTCGCGCAAAAACGCCTCCGCATCGGCGGCGTTGATCGGGCGGCTGAACAGGTAGCCCTGTATGTCGTGGCAGCCGAGACGGCGCAGAAATTCCCGCTGAGCCTGGGTCTCCACCCCTTCGGCGATGACACGCAAGCCCAGGCTCTGGGACAGAGTGATGATGGTACTGATGATCACCCGATCGTCGTTGTCATTGGTAATGTCGCGGACAAACGACTGATCGATTTTCAGCTTGCTGATCTTGAACCGCTTCAGATAGCTCAGTGATGAGTAGCCGGTACCGAAGTCATCAATGGACAGGCTGATGCCGGCCCCATGGAGGCGGTTGATCATGGTGACCGCCCGCTCGGGATCATCCATGGTGATGCTCTCGGTCAGCTCCAGCTCCAGGTATTCCGGGGGCAGGGCGGCGTCGTCCAGAATACTTAACACCATGTCCGGCAAGTTCGGCTGATGAAACTGGGCAGCCGACAGGTTGATGGCCATTTTGGGCGGCGCGATCCCCGCGTCAATCCAGCGTCTCAACTGCTGGGTGGCCTCGCGTAGCACCCACTCACCAATGGGCACGATCAACCCACTGCTCTCGGCAATGGGAATGAATTCCGCCGGGGATACCCGTCCCAGGTCGGGGTGGTTCCAGCGCAGTAGCGCCTCAAAACCGATGACGGTGCCGCTGTGCAATTCCTGTTGAGGCTGGTAGTACAGCTCGAACTGATTGTGCTCCAATGCCTGGCGCAAGGCATTCTCCACTCGCATCAGCCGGACGTAATGGGTCTGCAGTTCGGGGGTGAAAAAGCTGTAGGTGTTGCGGCCTTTCTGTTTGGCCCGGTACATGGCGATATCGGCATTGGTGTACAGCTCACTCAGATGGGTGCCGTCTTCGGGGTACAGGGCGATGCCCACGGAGCTGGTAACCGAAAGATCGTAGCCGTCAATACGGAAGGGGCGGTTCAGTAGCGATAACAGTTTCTGGGCGGCATGAGCTGCGCCGCTGGCATCGGTGGCGGGCAGCAGCAGAATGAACTCGTCGCCGCCGGGGCGGGCGAAGGTGTCTTCCTCGCGCACCATTCCCTGCAGGCGGTCGGCAAAGGCCTGCAGCAGTCGGTCGCCGGCCTTGTGTCCCAGGGAGTCGTTGATGTTCTTGAAGTTGTCCAGGTCCAGAAACAGCAGCGCCAGGGTATCGTTGTTGCGCTGTGCGATCCTCAGGGCAAAAGCGGCGCGCTCTTCCAGCAGGGAGCGGTTGGGCAGGTTGGTCAGCGGGTCGTAGTAGGCCAGGCGGTGAATCTCTTCCTGGTCCTCTTTCAGCCGACTGATGTCACTGACAATACCGATGTAATAGGTGGGCACGCCATCGTCGGTGGTGATCTGGCTGATGCTCAACCACTCCGGATAGATCTCACCGTTCTTGCGCCGGTTCCAAACCTCGCCCTGCCAGAACCCGCGGCGGGTGATGTCGTGCCACATTTCCCGGTAGAAAGCGTGATCGTGACGTCCGGAGGCGAGCATTTTGGGGGTTTGACCCAAGGCCTCTTCCTCGGTGTAGCCGGTGATTCGGGTAAAGGCGTTATTGATCATGACGATTTTCTGCTCGGCATCGGTGATCAACACCCCTTCACTGCCGCGCTCAAATACCTTGGCCGCCAGCTCCAGCTGCGCCTCGCTCTGGACCTGCTGGGTAATATCAATGTGGGTGCCTACAGTAATGCCCCGCAACTCTCCCTCTTCGTTGCGCAGGGACTGCCCCCGGGACAGGACCCACACCCAGTGGCCATCGGCGTGTATCATCCGGAAGCGGTTTTCGTAGGTGCCCTCGGCGCCCTGGTCGATGTAGTCCTTGAATACGGCGACGGCGTTGGCGCGGTCCTCGGGGTGGATCAATTCGGCCCAGGCCTGGGTCAGGTTAGGGCGGCCGTCCGTTGGGTAGTCGCTCAGGTAGCGGCCCAGCATGGAAAAATATTCCGGACTGCACTCCAGGTAATCGTCGGCGTGGAAGTATTCCCAGGCACCGGTATTGGAGGCGGCGATCAACGAACGGTAGCGGTCCAGACTGGTCAACAGCTCGTCGGTGCGGTTGGCCACTTCGCGCTCCAGGTGGCGCTTGTGCCAGCGCAGTTCGAGCAGAACCTTGGCGAGGTAGCCCAGTAGCAGAGGGAGGAGCAGAGCAGTCCCCCAGGCCATGAAGTACCAGGAACCCTGAAGCCAACCGCGGGCCGGGGCAATGGAGAGTACCCAGGGGTTGTTGGGCACCTCGATGCGCTGTTCCACCGGCTGATTCAGCGGTTGAGGCGCATTGCCCGAGATGTTGGCGGGCTCACCGGGGGGCGGCTCCAGGCGTTTCAACTCATAGTGGTACCCCTGGCGCTCCAGCTCGTCGAGCCGGGCGACCTCAAGCAGGCGGTCCAACCTCAGGGTCACGTTGGCAAAGCCCCAGAACGCGCCATTAACCGTCACGGGATAGCGAGCGACTATGCCGTCCATGCCCTGGACCAGGCGCAAGGGGCCGGCCACTCTCAACTCGTTGTCTTCGAGGGTCAGCCGACTCTCCCGTCCCTGCTCGGGATCGGCAAGCTGATTGAAGCCGAGTGCCGCCCGGTTGTCCTCGAGCGGGCTCACATAGCGAATGATGCCCCCCGGCGACAGGGACAGGCTCTGAACATCCGGGTAGTGTTGCAGCATGTCCTCGGTCACGGTCTGAAACCGCTCCCCCACATTGCGGACGTTGCGCACGTAGGTGGCCAGGGTGTAGGCCGCCGAGAGCGAATGGCGCAGGTTGGCCTCAATGATTCGGGCGTGGTTGGCCGCCAGGGTGCTGGCGAGCAGTCGCTGCTCGCGAATCAGGGAGTCTCGCTCCTTGCTCATCCAGGCGATGGTCAGCGCGCCGCTGGCAATCAGGGTCACCAGTGCCACAATCCAACTGAGGGTTTTGGGGTGGCGCTGTTCAAGGGAGCGAAAATTCATGGGTAGCCGTGGGTAACCCTGGTGGGGGATGCGTCGGTCATACTGGCGAGTATAGCGGCAACGGCGCCGGTTTGGCCAAGTATTCGAGTCGAGAGGCTGAGCGACGCTTTGCTATGATGGCCGCCGATTCTGCAAGTGGGAGCGTCATCATGATCGATATTGGAGTGAATCTGACCTCGGGCCGTTTCAACAAGGACCGCGAGCAGGTGCTGGAGAGCGCCTGGGCGCAGGGCATCAATGCGCTGATCATTACCGGCACCTCGGTGGCGGGCAGCCGGGACGCGGCGGCGCTGGCGGCGTCGGATAGCCGGCGATTGTTCGCGACCGCCGGGGTGCACCCACATGAGGCGAAAACCTGGGATGAGGCGGCCGCGCAGCAGCTCCGGACTCTGGTACAGCAGCCCCAGGTGGTGGCGATAGGGGAGTGTGGGTTGGACTTCAACCGTGATTTCTCCCCTCGCCCCGATCAGTTGGCCTGCTTTGAAGCGCAATTGGCATTGGCGGCGGACGTCGGCAAACCCGTATTTCTGCATCAGCGGGATGCTCACGCGGCGTTTATGCCCATTCTTCGTCGCTACCGGGATCAACTGCCGGGAGCCGTAGTGCACTGCTTTACCGGTACGGGGGACGAGTTGGAGGATTATCTGTCACTGGATTGCCATGTCGGCGTGACCGGTTGGGTGTGTGATGAAAAGCGCGGTGGCGAGTTGCGCGAACTGGTGAGCCGGATTCCGGCCGATCGCCTGTTGGTGGAAACCGATGCTCCCTACCTGACGCCTCACAATCTGCCCAAAAAACCCAAAGGCAATCGCAACGAGCCGGCGTTTCTGACTTATGTGATCGAGAAGATTGCACAGTGCCGCAACGAATCGTTTGAAGCCCTGGCGGAAACAACGGCTTACAACGCGGAGAAATTTTTCCAGTTGCCCCGGAACTGAGTCCGTCCGGTCGCGTAGGGCGGGTAAGGCCAAAGGCCGCACCCGCCGCAACAAAAGGCTCACCTACGGCACCCAGCGGTGCCGCTCAACAATACCTTACCAGACCTGAGGCGGCGTATCCGGATTGATCACCTCTTCGGATACACCGCTGCCGAGTTGGACCTCATCTTCGTTGATGTTGCCGCCGTCAATAAAAATCGCACCGGAGTACCGGCCCTCAACCCGCAGCGGGCCGCCGCTGACATTATCACTCAGGCTGACGTTATTGAGATGCACCTCGTAGGCATCATCAATGGTCATGGCCAGGGAGTCCGACTCAATGGAGACGTTTTCCATCTTCAGGTTTTTCATGCGCACGATACGCGCACCCATTTCAGCATTCTTCACCGTGACATTGGTCAGGGTCACATCCTCCACCCATTTTTCGGGCAGGCCAATCAGTGAAATGGCGGTGGGCACACCGTCAATCGATACGTCACTGATATGGATGTTGCGGGCGGTCGGAGCCACGCCCATGGCCTCCGGGCCGGTATAGAAGCTGTTGAAATTGATCGCTTCATAGGTGATGTTCTTCATCACCACGTCGCGCACAAAAATGTTCTCGATCACATTGCCCCGGCCGCGCTCGGTCTTGAACCGGATGCCGCGATCCGCACCGTCAAAGTAAGCGTCGTGCACGTAGACATTGCGAATACCACCCGAGGTTTCGCTACCGAATACCACACCACCACTGCCGGTGCGCACATTTTTCGCTTCGAAATGACGAACGACGACGTTTTCCGTGGGGATGTTGATTTTCAGGGCCTCTTCATTGAAGCCGGATTTCAGCACCACCGCATCGTCACCGGTCTGGAAGTGGTTGTACTCGATCAGGACATTTTTCGAGGAGTCCACGACCACGCCGTCGCCATTGGGGGCGCGCAGGCTATCAATGCGCACGTCGCGAACAATGATGTTCTCGCTGTAAATCAGGTGCACATTCCACATCGGTGAGTCGAGCAGCTTCACGCCCTCTACCAGAATATCCTCGGACTCCCAGAACACCATAAAGCTCGGGCGCATGCCTTCTTTCTCGGCGCCCTTACCCCAGTCGCGGCGTGACAGGGGCACCTGGGTGGCGATACCACGAGGCGGTGGGCCGTACTCTTCGAACCACTCCCACCAGTGGTCGCCCTGAGCGTTCAGAAGGCCTTTGCCAGTGATGGCCACGTTTCTGACGTTGGCCGCATAAATCATCGGTGCATAGTTGTAGGCTTCGACGCCCTCGTGCCGTTGGTGCACCACCGGCAGGTAGTCGTCTTTATCGGTGCTGAACAGCACCTCGGCCCCTTCTTCCAGGTGCAGGTTGATGTTGGATTTGAGGTGCAGTGAGCCACTGAGCCACTTGCCTTTGGGGATCAGCACCCGGCCGCCGCCAGCACTGTGGGCCGCTTCAATGGCCTGGTGCACGGCATCGGTAATCTGGTTCCGACGATCATTGGACATTTCGCGCGCGCCAAAGTCGCGAATGTTGAACGTCCGGTCGGGAAAGCTGGGCCGCTCGAGCTGAGGCATTTCAAAAGGCGGGCTCAGCGGCGCAATTTCTTGTGGGACAGGGCCCATCTGGGCTGCCAGAGGCAGGCTGATGGCGGCCAGTACACCGGCTACCAGCCAGGTATGCAGACGCCGCAGTGGCCTCCGCTGATGTTCTGTTGTTGATGAATGCATAGGTTACTCCCGGTTAAACAACCCTATGGTTGGCTGTTTTTGGTTATTGGCGTAGCGTACACCCTGTGCGGGCGAACCCGGAGGCTCTCACTTCCTCCGGGAGAAGGGATATTAGCACTTTTGATGGGGGCTGTTGACCGGCCGGCCGGATCGGCGGAGGTTAAGTTGTGTCAAAAACGCCACAGGCGAGTGATCAGCATGGCCGCCGCGCAGGACAGCCCGACAATCAGCGCCAGCCAGAAACCGTCGGCTCCCTGAGCCGGCACCAACCAATCGGTAAAGGTCAGCACATAGCCCAGGGGCAGACAGATTCCCCAGAAGGACAGCAGCATGATCAGCAGGGGCAGGCGGGTGTCCTTGTAGCCGCGCAACGCGCTGATGGCGGTCACCTGAAGAATATCCGCGAGCTGGAAAATGGCGGCAAACACCAGCAGCTGTGTGGCCACCGCAATCACCTCTGAATCGCTGGTGTACAGGGATACCAGTAGATGCCGGCCCAGTAGCACGATGGGCATATGAATCAGGGCGATGGTCAGCCCCAGAAGTAGCGTACTGCGCGCCAGCAGCCGGGCGGTGCCCGGGGTGCCGGCGCCGACCAGAAAGCTCACCCGCAGGGTCAGCGCCATACCCAGGCTCAGGGGCACCATAAAGAGCACCGAGGTGATGTTGAGCACGATCTGGTGACCCGCCACCACAATGGCCCCCAGCGGTGCCAGAAACAGGGCGATCACACCGAACATGCTCACCTCCACAAACATGCTGGCCCCGATGGGCAGCCCCAGTTTGAGCAGTGAGCGAATGCGGCGCCAACTGGGGGCCACCCAGTCGGCCAGCAGATGATAGGCACGGTAATAGCGGCTGAAATTCAGATAGCCAAGCATCACCAGAGCCGCCGCGGTGTTGGAGATGGCCGTGGCCCAGCCGCAACCCACGCCACCGAGCTCCGGCGCGCCCAGTTTGCCGTAAATCAGGATGTAGTTGAGCGGCAGGTTGATCAGGGTCGAAATCAGCGAGATCACCATGATCACGCGGGTGTGTCCCAGGCCATCGGTAAGGCCGCGCAGTGAGGTAATCAGCAGGAGCCCGGGCACCCCCCAGACAAAGGCCTGCAGATAGCCCTGGGTGACCGCCGAAGTGACCTCGTCCAGCCCCAGTAGCGGCATCAGTGGGCCGGCACTGAGCAACAGCCCGGCCATCAGCACCATTGACACCAGTGCGATGTACAGGCCCTGCCAGGTGACCGGCATGATCTGGTCCTGTTGCCCTGCGCCCCGATGCCCGGAGATGGTGGGCTGTTGGGCGCTCAACACACCGTAGAAGAACAGCAGCAGGGGCATCCAGAGGCTGCTGCCGATGCCCACCGCCGCGAGATCCTCGGCGCTGTAGTGGCCGGCCATGATGGTATCGATCACGCCGTTGGCCATCTGTGCCAGTTGGGCGACCAGAATGGGGCCGCCGAGCAGTGCCAGGGTCTTCCACTCGGTCAATATCTGGGCAACGCGGCCACCACTGGGTCGCGTGGGCAGTGGCTGGTGGTGTTCGTCCATCGGGACAGCATTCCTGATTCATGACAACGGGCGCATCACTATACCCGAGTTGCACGCCGGTTTGGCAAAAGCCCTTGACCTTGGATGGGCAGGCGCCACAATAGGCCGGCATTCGGTGGCCGGTCGGTATCACGTTGGATTGCGGCGGATGCGCGCTTCGCGCTTATCCGCCCTACGCGGGTCTATACCGCTGCGCTCCGCCGTTCCCCAATCCGCGATGATCCATCAAATCGGAGCTCAATCTTGGCCAGCAAATCCAAAACCAAAACCGCCTACGTGTGCAACGAGTGCGGCGCCGACTTCACCAAATGGCAGGGCCAGTGCAGCGAATGCGGCACCTGGAACAGCCTGTCGGAAGTGCGCCTCGGGCCCACCCCGAGCAACCGCAGCGCCCGCTTTGAGGGCTATGCGGGGGCGCCCGCGGGAGAAGTGCAGACCCTGGCCGAGATCAGCCTGGAAGACCTGCCGCGCCTGAGCTCCGGGGCCGGGGAGTTCGACCGGGTGCTGGGCGGTGGTTTTGTGGCCGGCTCGGTGGTGCTGATTGGTGGTCATCCGGGCGCAGGGAAGAGTACCCTGCTGCTGCAGACCCTGTGCCATCTGGCCGGGCAGATGCCGGCGCTGTATGTAACCGGCGAGGAGTCCCTGCAGCAGGTGGCCATGCGCGCCCAGCGCCTGGGGGTGCCCACGGACAAGCTGCAGATGCTGAGCGAGACCAACGTCGAGAGCATTTGCGCCACGGCCCAGAAGATTGCGCCCAAAGTGATGGTGGTGGACTCCATCCAGGTGGTGCATATGAGCGATATCCAGTCCGCGCCCGGGTCCGTCTCCCAGGTGCGGGAAAGTGCGGCTTACCTGACCCGGTTTGCCAAGCAGACCGGTACCGTGGTGATTCTGGTCGGGCACGTGACCAAGGACGGCTCCCTGGCCGGGCCCAAGGTGCTGGAGCATATGATTGACTGCTCCATTCTGCTGGAGGGTGACAATGACTCGCGCTTTCGCACCCTGCGTGGCAACAAAAACCGCTTCGGGGCGGTGAACGAGCTGGGGGTGTTCGCCATGACCGAGCAGGGGATGAAAGCGGTGAACAACCCCTCGGCCATCTTTCTCCAGCGCGCCGATGAGATCGCCTCCGGGTCGGTGGTGATGGTGATGTGGGAGGGCACCCGTCCGCTGCTGGTGGAAATCCAGGCGCTGGTCGACGACAGCCATACCGGCAACCCCCGCCGGGTCGCGGTGGGGCTGGATCAGAACCGGCTGGCCATGCTGCTGGCGGTGCTGCACCGTCACGGCGGTATAATGATGGCGGATCAGGATGTGTTTGTGAACGTGGTCGGCGGCGTGCGGGTGATGGAAACCAGTGCGGACCTGGCGCTGTTGTTGGCGATTGTGTCCAGTTTCCGCGATCGCGCCCTGCCGGAAGACCTGATGGTCTTCGGTGAAGTGGGCTTGTCCGGGGAGATCCGCCCGGTGCCCAGCGGCCAGGAGCGGCTGCGCGAGGCGGCCAAGCACGGGTTCAGAAAGGCGATCGTGCCCAAGGGGAATGCGCCCCGCGAAAAAAAAGAAGGCTTGGAAGTGATCGCTGTGCGCTCTTTGGCCGAAGCACTGGACGCGATTGAATAGTGCCTGAGCGGTGGATGACGGCCTGCGGCCTTATGACACCCTACAATTCCGTGGCACCGAACGACGCGGTACTGATTAATACACTATAGTTTGTAAAGCCGGTGTGACCTGACACCGAACCAAAGATTCAAAGGGCATACCGGTTCTCCCTCGCATCGGCACAGAGTGTCGATCTTCACTTGCATAAGGAGGACACGTGGCAAAGCGTTCATCGCAATTCTTGGGGGCCACTGCGCTCACCGCGGCCAGTCTGATTCTGCCCGCTACCGCACTCGCGGAAAACACCTTCTCGGCCGGCGTCTGGGGCACCTACGCCTACCTGCCGGACGACGATACCAGCCAGGACACCTGGGGCGCCTTCGAAGGTGAAGCCCTGATCCTGTACGCTGACGGCAACGCCGAGCCGGACGAAGGGCGCTGGCTCTATTCGGCGGAAATGCGCCTGGGCCCGGGCAGCTTCACCGATCCGGCCAACAACTCCACCGGCGATCAATTCACGCTGCACAAGGCCTGGGTTGGCTGGCAGTTGGATGATGATCATGTGGTCAAGGTCGGTAAGAGTCAGGTGCCTTTCGGTTGGAAGACCGTCAACTTCTGGCCCGGCGACGTGCTGCTGGCCGGTTTTGGCGATCAGATGGACGTCGGGGTCAAGCTCTCCGGCGAACGCGATGCCTGGCGCTACGATGCGGCGCTGTACCTGGCCGATGACTGGGGCGGCGCCAGTACCGATACCGTGGATGATAACGGCCACTGGGGTAGCTCAACGACGTTCCGTAAGGTGCAGACCTGGGTCGGTAATGTCGAGTACGAGTGGGTGGAAAATCACTCTATTGGTCTTTCACTGCAGAGCGGCAAGCTGCAGGATCTGACCGGGCTTGGCAACAACGGTGTGGATGGTAGCCATGACGCCGCGGTTTTGCATTATCAGGGGCGCTTCGATGCCTTCTACGCCAAAGCCTCCTATATCACCATGTCCCGGGATTTGCCGTCGCTCTATCGGGACGATGCCGGCCTGCCGGGTACCATTGAAAACCAGCGCGTGGCGGTGGAGCTTGGCTACGATGTCGGCCCCTGGTCCTATTACATCGACCTGAGCAATGCCAACCCAGACACCGCGGGCAGCTCCGCTGGCCGGGTTAACGCCATTGCGCCCGGATTGCGCTATGACTACGGCCCCGGTTGGGTGTATGTCGAATACCTGACGCAAGACGGTTTCGTTGACCGCAATGGCCAGGTCGGCGAGGGCGACTTCGATGCGCTGTATGTCTCGTTGGATTTCTACCTGTAAGTTCGTCCATCTGTAAATTCACATTCTCAAGCTAGGGGTTACCATGGCTGACGATAACACCAAACCTGAGCGGGCATCCGCAATTCCCGAGGGTGCCCAGGATGCTCTGCCGAGCTGGATAAAAATCAATCCGCCCGTATTCGTGGGCTCGGCCGTCTTATGTCTGCTGTTTGTTTTGGGCACGATCATCGCGCCGGAAATGGCGGGCAAACTGTTTACCAGTGTGCAGAACTGGGTGGTCAACACAGCCGGCTGGTTTTACGTGCTTGCTGTGGCTCTGTTTCTGATCTTTGTCGTGGTCTTGGCGATGTCGAGCTACGGGAAAATCAAACTGGGGCCCGATCACAGCGAACCGGATTACACTTACATGTCCTGGTTTGCCATGCTGTTCTCGGCCGGTATGGGCATCGGCCTGATGTTCTTTGGTGTGGCGGAGCCGGTCATGCACCTGATGAGTCCGCCGGTGGGGGATGAAGCCACGGCGGAGGCTGCACGGGAAGCAATGCGGATCACCTTTTTTCACTGGGGTATGCACGCCTGGGCAATTTATGCCGTGGTGGCATTGTCGCTTGCCTACTTTGCCTTCCGGCAGAATCTCCCGTTGACTATCCGCTCGGCGTTGTATCCGCTGATCGGTGAGCGAATTTATGGGCCAATTGGTCACGCAGTGGACATCTTCGCAGTGCTCGGCACGCTGTTTGGTGTTGCCACCTCCCTGGGCCTGGGGGTAATGCAGATCAACTCCGGCCTCAACTATCTGTTCGACGTGCCCAGTAGCGTCGGTGTACAGATTCTGTTGATCGCCGGGGTCACCGGGCTCGCCACCATTTCAGTGGTGTTGGGACTGGATGGCGGCATCCGCCGGATCTCCGAGCTCAACCTGATTCTTGCGGTCATACTGGTGCTCTTTGTACTCTTCGCCGGCCCCACGCTGTATCTGTTACAAACCTTTGTGCAGAACACCGGTTACTATATTTCCCGCCTGGTGGACACTACCTTCAACCTCAACGCCTATGAACCCAAAGGCTGGCTGGGCGGTTGGACGCTCTTTTACTGGGGTTGGTGGATCGCCTGGTCGCCCTTTGTCGGCATGTTCATTGCCCGGGTTTCGCGGGGACGCACCATTCGGGAATTTGTGACCGGCGTGCTGTTTGTACCGGTCGGCTTTACCTTCATGTGGATGACCTTTTTCGGCAACACCGGTATTCACATGATCATGGAGCAGGGTATCACCCAACTGTCGGACGCCGTCGCCGCCGACTCGTCGGTCGCGCTGTTCCAGTTCTTTGAGTACCTGCCGCTGACCACTATTGCCTCGATGATTGCCACCGTTCTGGTTGTCACTTTCTTTGTCACCTCATCGGACTCCGGTTCGCTGGTGGTCGACATGCTGACCTCCGGTGGCACCGACGATGATTCACCCGTGTGGCAGCGCATATTCTGGTCGGTCACCGAGGGTGTCATTGCCGCAGCCCTTCTGCTCGCCGGGGGACTGAGTGCACTCCAGACGGCCACCATTGCCAGCGCGTTGCCCTTCACCATCATCATGCTCTTGATGTGTTGGGGGCTGTTGCGCGCACTGCGGCTGGAAATTTTCAAACGTACCAGCCTCAAAGAAGCCATGTTGGCACCCAGGGTGTCTTCACAGTCTGACTCTTGGCAGCGTCGCCTCGCCCGGGTGATCCGTCATCCGAAGCGCCAGGATGTGCTGACCTTCATCAATGATACGGTGCACCCGGCCCTGGGTGAGGTCTGCAAAGAGTTTGAAAAACAGTCCCTGAGTGCCCGGGTCGTCCAGGACGACAATGACCGCTGCTGGATCGAAGTCTCTCACGGTGAGGAGATGGACTTTTTCTATTCGGTGCATGCCCGGCCCTATACACCGCCGACCTTTGTGATGAGCGATGTTCGCACCAAGCGCGGCGAGCAACTTCGCTACTACCGGGCGGAGGTCTATTTGCGTGAAGGCGGACAGGATTACGATGTCATGGGCTGGACTCGCGAACAGATCATTGCCGATGTGATTGATCAGTACGAAAAACACATGCACTTCCTGCAAAGCGTTCGCTAGTGTTCGCCCCGGGCCTTTAAAGGCCCAAGGATTTTCACGCCGTTTCCGAATCGGGGCGGCGTGAAAATTTTCCTTCCCTGTTAACCACCCCACATTGTCGATAATTCCTGGCATGGATTGTCACGACTGACTGGCGTTGCGGCGTTTAGCCGCTAATATGCGCCGGACATTTTCGGTCGTGATCGACAGGGTGAAATACATGGCGACAATAACAATAATCCGCTGGCACCACCTGGCAGCCATCGCCGTCGGCGGTGGTTGTCTGGGTGTGTTTCCAGCGCTTTCTCATGCACATGTCAAATGGTTCTCGGAGCCCGTGGCAGAGCCGGCGCCGGCGTTGCCGGACAGCACCACCGTGGTAGTGCTCTGCGTTCTGGTTGCGGTGGGTACCTTACTGGCAAAAGCGGTGGACCTGTTGAGCCGGGCCTATTCCCTGACGCCGCGCTGCCTTTGCAGCCGCTCCACAGGCCCGCTGCGGCTTGTGTACTATCTGATCGCCGGCTATTTTCTCGGCGCCGCCCTGACCGGAACGTTTCTGGTGCCTCACCTTCATGTTGCCGAACCCTTGTTGACCTTGGGGGTGGCGGCGCAGCTGGTGGTTTATAGCGCCTTGTTGCTCGAACGGGGTCGGGCGCTGTGTGCTTCTCTGATTGTGATGTTGTTTGTCATCGCCGGTCTGCACGATCCGCTCTTTGTCATGGAATATCCGGTGCTGTTGGGCTTGGCGTGGGTGGTACTGTTCGCTGATAAAACGCCCACGCCGCTGGGCATTTTTCTGGTCCGCTGTCTGCTCGGTGCCTCACTGATCAGTCTGGCTTTTACCGAAAAACTGCATAATCCCGCGCGAGCCATCGCGCTTCTGGATCATTACTCGCTCAATTTTATGAGTGAGTTGGGGATGGCGTACAGTGACCGTTTGTTTGTCTACTCGGCCGGAGTGGTGGAGTTGCTTATTGGGGTGGTTTTTCTGAGCGGCTGGGTGACCCGGCTGACGATTGGCGTTCTGTTCGCTTTTATGGTGGCCACCAACAGTTACTTTTTCTGGATCGGAGAGTACCGCATGGCGATGATCGAACTGGTCGGACACCTGCCGATCTTTGCCTGTGGAATATTGTTACTGTTTTACCATCCGGTCAGTGAAAAAACAGGGGCTTCCGTCAGCCATCCGGGCGCGCCAGCAAGAGCGTCAGAAGCACCTGGTCGACCTCGCTGAGCGGGCGGTACTCCACCCCCGCCGCCAGTCCGCTATCGGTTTCCTGGCAGTGCACCAGAGTTCCGCGCAAACGGACCAGTTTGCGGGACTGGTACGCCAGTACGTCGGATACGTCTGGTGAATCAAAGTCTTCCAGCTCGATGGTCAGTGTGATTTCTTCCCCCTCGTCCAGAGGTAACGTCTCCTGAAGGTTGAGGCGTGCCCCGTTGAATGACATATCCACCACTTCGACCGAGCAGCAACGGTTGGCTTGTGCCACCCGGGCTATGGCTCGAACCGGGTGACGAGTGTGCTCGCGACGTTCTGGGGGCGCCATAGCGGGCATGGTGGCATCCTCGAAGTACCGACGGGTTCAGGGTTGTTGACTGGGGGCGATGAGCTCGCACAACTCCCGTTCCATGGCGTCCGAATTTCCGATGTTGAGCTCAATCAGACGACGCAAGTGCTGTATGCTCTCCAGATCAATGGATTGGCACTCCAGGCCCAGCCGGCCCGATTCCTGATGGGCCACACGGCCCTGCATGAAAATATCGATCTGGTCGCTCAGGTGGATATCCACGGAAATGGGGGTGTCGATTTGGACCGAGTGGCTGGCGGGCCATTCAAACAAAGCGCCTTTCAACGACAGGTCCAACACCTCGGCTTCAAAGGTGTCGGAGCCAATGGTCAGTTGTGCGGGAGCATTGAAATGAATGCGGCTGAACGGGCGTCGCTCCTGATGTTGCGGCATACCGGGCCTCACTGACGGGGTTATCCCCTAAGTGTAGTCGTTTTTTGATTGGCCACAAGGGGTGTTTGCGCCGGATGATACCGGTTACCTATAATCGGACTCCCGATAATGAACGACGAGCCCCTGTTATGACGCAGTTTCGAATCGGTATTGATCTCGGTGGTACCAAAACCGAGGTGATTCTTCTCAATGGTGACAGTGACACGCTGTTCCGCACCCGTATTCCCACGGTCAAGGGGGATTATCAGGCGACGCTGTCCGCCATAGCCGATCTGGTGGCGCAAGCGGAGGCGCAGGTCGACCTGCAGGGGTTGCCGGTCGGGGTGGGGATTCCCGGGTCGGTTTCCCGAAAGACCGGGAAAGTGAAAAATGCCAACTCGACCTGGTTGAATGGGCAACCGCTGCATGCGGACCTGTCCCGACGGCTCGAGCGCGATGTCAAAGTGGTCAATGATGCCAACTGCCTGGCGGTGTCCGAGGCCACCGATGGTGCCGCTGCCGGATACGAGTGGACCTTCGCGGCGATTCTGGGCACTGGATGCGGCGCCGGTCTGGCCTGGCGTGGACAGGCCGTGGTAGGGCCCAATGGTGTTGCCGGGGAGTGGGGGCACAACCCGCTGCCCTGGACATCGGACACCGAGTTGCAGTCCCGCCGCTGTTACTGTGGCCGCTTTGGCTGTCAGGAGACTTTTCTCTCGGGGACGGGGCTGTGTCTGTCCTATGAGCGGATGACCGGAGAGGCGCTCACTGGGCAGCTCATTGCGGAACGGGCCGGGTCGGGTGAGCGTGCGGCGGTGACGGTGGTGAATCACTATCTGGATGGATTGGCGCGCGGGCTGGCGGCGGTGATCAACGTGCTGGACCCGGACGTGATCGTGCTTGGAGGAGGTGTGTCCAATCTTTCGGTGATCTACGAACGAATGCCCGAGTTGCTACCGCGCTATGTGTTTGGAGGGGAGTGCGACACGCCGGTGGTGCAGGCCGTGCACGGGGATTCCAGTGGTGTGAGAGGGGCCGCCTGGTTGAACCCCGTCGTGTCATGATGGGTAACCAGGCGGACGCGCTTTATCCAGATAAGCTGAAGCGGTTTATTCAAATAAGCTGAAGCTCTCTACCCAAACAGGTTGAAGCTCTCAACATTCAGCCACAGGTGGACAAAAATACTGGCGATGTAACCCAGGGCGATCACCGGGGTCCACTTCAGGTGGCCGAAGAAGGTGTAGGCACCGCGGGCCTGCCCCATCAGTGCCACGCCGGCGGCGGAACCGATCGACAGCATGCTCCCGCCGGTGCCCGCCGTCAGGGTGATCAGCAACCACTGGCCGTGGGACATTTCCGGCTCCATGGTCAGCACCGCGAACATCACCGGAATGTTATCAATCAGTGCCGAGGCGACACCCAGCGTCACGTTGGCGAAAGTCGGGCCCCAGCCGTTGTAGAGAATGTCGGACATCATCGCCAGGTAGCCCATAAAGCCCAGGCCGCCCACACACATCACCACGCCGTAGAAAAACAGCAGGGTATCCCATTCCGCGCGGGCCACCCGGTTGAACACATCGAAAGGCACCACACTCCCCAGTCGACGCAGGGCGGCCTCGTCACCCGCGCGTTCGGCGAGCGCCCGTTTGCGGGCGAGGGAGCCGGGCAGGGTGCGGCGCAGGAAGTAACCGAAGAACTGCAGATAGCCCAGGCCCATCATCATGCCGGCGACCGGGGGCAGGTGCAGGAAGGTGTGGCAGGCCACGGCGGTGGCGACGGTAAACAGGAACAGCGTCATGATGCGCAGGGCGCCGCGCTTCAGCTCCACCTCTTCCACCACCGCGTGGGGTTTGCGGTTCTCGACAAAGAAACTCATGATCAGCGCCGGGATACCGTAATTCACCAGTGCGGGAATAAACAGCGAGAAGAACTCCTGGAACTGGACGATGCCGGCCTGCCAGACCATCAGGGTGGTGATGTCGCCGAAGGGGCTGAAGGCACCGCCGGCGTTGGCGGCGATGACAATATTGATACAGCACAGATTGATGAAACGGTTGTCGTCCGGGGCCATTTTGGTGACCACGGCACACATCAGCAGAGCCGTGGTCAGGTTGTCGGCAATGGGCGAGATCAGGAAAGACAGTATCCCGGTCATCCAGAACAGCGTTTTGTAGTTGAAGCCTTTGCGCACCATCCAAGCCCTGAGAACATCGAACAGGCGCCGCTCTTCCAGAGCGTTGATGTAGGTCATGGCCACCAGCAGGAACAGCATCAACTCAGCAAATTCCAGCAGGGTATGACGGAAAGCAGACTCGGACTCGGAGGACATGCCGCCCTGCACATACACCCAGCCAATCATCATCCAGATGATACCGGCTGCCACCAGCACCGGCTTGGATTTACGCAGATGCAGTTTTTCTTCGCCCATCACCAGCAGGTAGGCAATGACGAAGACGGTCAGGGCTACATAGCCGACACCGCTGTCGGTGAGATCCATACTGCCGACGGCGGCAAATGTCTGAGGGCTGAATAGCGCGAGCAAAACGCCCGCTAATACCGAAGTAAGCGCGAATGTTTGGGGCATTGTGAATTCCGTGTTGTGAGAGTCGGAAATGAGTGACCGAGGGCGGTTTAACGCGGGCGGGATATTACCATAACGTCTTTCTAAAATCCCCTCCAAAGCCCGCCGCTCTGGGGTTTGCTACTTCTTCAGAAGTAGTCCGAATTACCATTTTTGTGCTGTGGGTGGCGATCAAAGTGTCTGCTCAGTCACAGCATTGCCTGATCATGGGGTGTACGCTGACGTCCAACGATGTATTCAATGAGGCAATCCCCCCATGGCCCTGTTAGCACGTACCCTATCGGACGCTCCTGTCGAAGAAACCCGTGACTGGTTGGTCACGGAAATTGCTCCACATCAGTTCAGTGCTCATCGATCCGCACTGGTTCAGGGGAGCTGGACGGGCTGGTTTGATATGGCGGTCTGGCTGAAAACCCCGGCGGGCGCCATGCAACCGCTGCAATTGGAACTGGTCTACCGGGATGGTGCCGGGGAGCAGCGGGTGGCGATTGACCGGTGTCCGGTCGGGGGGCATCGCACGGTTCTGTTGAACGCTTCGCTACCACTGACCTTTTCCGGGCGTGTCCAGTGGGCGGCCTTTGTCCTCAAGCGGCTGGCGCCTGAAGCCAAGGTCAGCCTGGATTTGTGTCATCTGGTTCCTCAGGAGCGTCGCCAGCGTTTCGCCTGATCCATTGCAACTTTGACTGCCTGCTATACTGAGGGCTCTGTTCGGAGTCCCCAGTATGTCTATTGTTTTTCCACGGTTGGGCGCATTCGTTGTCTGGATAGCGTCCCTGCCGGTCTTTGCCGCCAATGTTCAGCTCGGCACCAATGTGTCGGACTTTGAGCAGTTCTACAATCGCGGTGGCGGCTCCGTCGAGCACATTCAATGTATTTTTGACCACCTGGGGTATACCCCCGAGATTCAGCGTATGCCCTGGCGACGTGCCCGACAGGAGGTGTCCACGGGCAAGATTGATGGGTTTTTTACCGCGATTCACACTCCTGAAGTTGACAAATACGCCACCTTGTCGGCACCTCTGTTGCTGGAAAACTGGTATTGGTACTGGGCGGCCGGCACCGAGGCACCGGACCAATGGCGCAACGGCGGAATCCGGGTGGGTGCCATTCTGGGCAGTCACCAAGCGGTGTGGCTGGATCAGCAAGGCTACCCGGTGCATATGCGGATCAACAGTCTACCCCAGTTGATCAAATTGCTCCTGAGCGGCCGTATTGATGCGTTTATCGCCGACCGGGACCACATGAGAGCGGCGGTCGAGGCGCTGGGGGTCGACATAAACCAGTATCAGGAGCGGTTTTTACGTTACATGCCGCTGGGCGTGTACTTTGGCGATGAGTTTCTGACCGCCCGTCCGGAATTTCTGAAGGCCTTCAACCGGCATATCATCGAGTGCACGGAAAGCGGTTTTGTCATGTCGGCCCTGGAGCAGGCTGAGCTGCACAGCTGGCTATCGCCCCTGTTGAGCGAGTGGCAGCGCACCCCAGGGTTGGTCGCAGCTCTGAAAGCTCAGAATCGGCACCATACGGACCTGGCACAAGAGGCGTTGGTACAAATGGATCAGGCCTGGCAGGAGGCCTTCCGCGAGGGGGCTTATGGCGAGGTTCAATCCTGGCTGGATCAGGTGCTGTCGGATCGACTGCGCGCCCTGGCCGTCGACGCCGACGGCCGCATCACCGAGGTGATTCTCACCGACTTGAAGGGCCTCAATGTGGCCGTCAGTGATATGACCTCGGATTACTGGCAGGGTGATGAAGCCAAGTTTCAACGGGCGATCGCGCTGAGCGCCGGACAACTGAATTTTGAACCGGTGGAATACGATGAGTCCACCCGGCGCTTTCAGGTACATGTCAGTCAGCCGGTGAAGGATCCCGATACCGGCGAGTTGCTGGGTATGTTGATCGTGGGAGTGGATGTCGACAAGGCGTTGTCACGCCCCCACTGACCGAGGCCTACGGGCACTCGGCCTTTTCTGCCGCAGGTTCGGCGTCGCCCGCCTCGGCGGCCCGGCGCACCTCATTTTTGCGCTGCGCTTCGGCGACCAGTACTGATCCCCAGCTGCGCAGGCGCTCAAATACCCACAGGCAGAACCCGAGGGCGCCCACTGCCAGTGCAATACCCACCAGTCCCAGGTCATCCTGCTCGGAAAAACAGGTCCAGACAAACTGCCCGACACACAGGGTTGCCACCACCAGCAGGATCGGCTTGCGGCCGATTTTATCGACGATGAACACGCCCAGAGGTGCGCCCAGGGCGACGACGGGTGCCGCTGCAAGCCAGTTCTCAAACACACCGGGTTGCCAGCTGTTGGTGACACTTTTGATAAGGACCCCGTACAGTGAGGCCAGAGCCATGATGACCACCGAGGTGGGAATCGCGATCTTCAGGTCCGCCCGGCACAGCAATACCAGCGCCGCATAGAGCACCATATCAATGCCCACCCCGGTGACCGACACCGCCAGCAGGCAGGCAACCAGCCCGAGTACAAACCCGACCCGGTGATCCCAGTGCTCGTCGAACTCGGTCATGCCGACATGGCCCGCAATTTCACCAATCCGGTACAGGTGCAGCACGCCAAAGCTGCCCCAGAGCACCGCGAAGGTGACCTTGATCCACAGGTCCGGAATCAGGGGGGCGAAGAAAATGATGCCAATCGGGGTGCCAATCAGACCCCCCACCACGGCGCCCTTGAGCATGGACCAGGCCAGTGGCTGGCGGCGCGCCAGGATGAAAATGGTGGCGCTCACCATGCCGATGGACTGCACGGCGAAGCTGAAATCCCGGCCGAGCGTGGCGGGCATATCGAACAGCAACACCAGCACCGGAAAGCCGACAGTGCCCCCGCCCATGGGGGTGGAGCCCGCCGCATAGCTGCCGACCGCCATGGCCAGGGCCATGGGCCAGTGATCCTTCGCCGTCTGCCAGTGGCCGTCCATCTGAACCAGAAACAGCCAGGCGGTGTAAAACAACCCCAGCCAGAGAAACCAGACCCATAAGTGGCGCTTGGGTGGCGCTTTGATGTTCATTATTTTTGACCGAATTCAGGTAATGGTATGGATCGGTAATGGTGGGCTTTTATACGGCGGATGCGCCTTCGGCTTATCCGCCCTACGCGGGCTGCGAAGGTTGTGTAGGGCGGATAAGCGCGCAGCGCGCATCCGCCGTAACCCAACGCCAAACTTACTTCAACGGCTTATACTTAACCCGTCGAGGCTGCGCATTCTCACCTTTACGCTTCACAAAGTCCTCGTGGTACTCGGTGTAGTTGCCCTCAAAGAACACCACCTCCGAGTCGCCTTCGTACGCGAGGATGTGAGTGGCCACCCGGTCCAGGAACCAGCGGTCGTGCGAGATCACCATCACACAACCGGGGAACGCCAGAATGGCCTCCTCCAACGCGCGCAGGGTTTCAATGTCCAGATCGTTGGAGGGTTCGTCCAACAGCAACACGTTGGCGCCCTGCTTGAGGGTGTTGGCCAGGTGCAGACGGCCGCGCTCACCACCGGAGAGTTCGCCCACACGTTTCTGCTGGTCCGAACCCTTGAAGTTGAAGCGGCCCACATAGGAGCGCGAGTTCACTTCGTAGTTGCCGATGCGCAGAATGTCCTGGCCACCGGAGATGGCTTCCCAGACGGTCTGGTCATCCTTCAGGTTCTCCCGGCTCTGTTCAACGTAGGCCACCTGCACAGTCTCGCCCAGCTCGATCTTGCCGCTGTCGGGCTGCTCGGTACCGGCGATCATCCGGAACAGGGTGGACTTACCGGCACCGTTACCACCGACAATACCGACCACGGCACCTTTGGGAACGCTCATGGTCAGGTTGTCGATCAGCAGGCGGTCGCCGTAGCCCTTGGAGACATTTTCCAGTTCGATCACTTTGTCCCCCAGGCGCTCGCCCGGCGGAATGTAGATTTCATTGGTCTCGTTGCGGGCCTGGAATTCCTGGCTCTGCAGCTCATCGAAGCGGGACAGGCGGGCTTTGTTCTTGGCCTGACGGCCCTTGGGGTTCTGACGCACCCACTCCAATTCCGCCTTCACGGCCTTCTGGTGTGCGGCTTCAGACTTGGCCTCCTGTTCCAGACGCTTCTCTTTGGCTTCCAGCCAGTCGCTGTAGTTGCCCTCATAGGGAATGCCGTGGCCGCGGTCCAGCTCCAGAATCCAGCCGGCGGCATTGTCCAGGAAGTAGCGGTCGTGGGTGATGGCCACCACGGTACCGGGGAACTGCTGCAGGAACTGCTCCAGCCAGTAGACACTCTCCGCGTCCAGGTGGTTGGTGGGCTCGTCCAGCAGCAGCATGTCCGGGCGGGACAACAGCAGGCGGCATAGGGCCACCCGGCGGCGTTCACCCCCGGAGAGTTTGGTTACATCCGCATCCCAGGGCGGCAGGCGCAGGGCGTCGGCGGCCACTTCCAGCTTGTGGTCCAGGTTGTGGGCATCCCAGGCGGAGATGATGTCTTCCAGCTCCCCCTGACGCTTGGCCAGCGCATCGAAATCCGCGTCCGGCTCGGCGTAGGCGGCGTAAATCTGGTCCAGCTTAGCCAGGGCGTCCACCGCCTCGCGCACGCCGTCTTCCACATTGCCGCGTACGTCTTTTTCCGGGTCCAGTTGAGGCTCCTGGGGCAGGTAGCCCACGGAGATACCCGGCATGGGCCGCGCTTCACCGTTATAGTCCTTGTCCACCCCGGCCATGATCCGCAACAGGGTGGATTTACCGGCGCCGTTCAGGCCCAGAACACCGATCTTCGCGCCAGGGAAGAAGGACAGGGAGATGTCTTTCAGGATCTCTTTCTTGGGCGGCACCACCTTGCCAACCCGATTCATGCTATAGACGTACTGCGCCATGGGGGCTACAACCTCATTGAGACGGGGAATTCGCTGGTTACTATAAAGAAACGCGCAAGGTACCGAAAGCGCGGGAAGAGTGCAATCAGCAAGAAGAGGGGGGAGGGGATTGTCGGATTACGGCCTTCGGCCTAATCCGACCTACGGGTGGCTATGGAATATCAAGCCATCCAGTAAGTCGGATTAGCGCGCAGCGCGTAATCCGACAAGGTACTCACACAGGTTACTGACGAGTGCAGTAGGGCCCGATCAGGGTACCCACAAAACCACCGGCCACATTGGTGCTGAGGTTGGTGGCATCCACCCCTTCGGCCAGGGTGTGACGCTCGCCATTCACCTCATAATGGGCACTCATCTGCCCGGCATCAAACGCCATCGACAGAACCACATTCTCGGTGCTGGGCAGCGCGGCAGCATTCACCAGAATGTCTTCGGTCGAACCCTGACGACGGTACAGCGCTAACTGGTCTTCGCCGCCGTCCTGGGTGATGGCCAGGAAGATCAGGTTTTCATCGTTCTGCACCGCCGCAAGGCCAGCGCGGTCCTGATCGGCCTGGGGATCAAAGGTCACCGTGGTGGACAGGTCGGCAATGTGGTGCTGCTGGCGCCGACCCAGGAAGGCGGGTACCGAGTCCAGATCGCCCAGGCCATTCTGACAGTTCAGGCTGAGCGTGCCGTTATTCACGTCATGGAAAACGCCGCTGTCCGGGTCGCGAACACCCATCCAGCCCAGCGCCAATTGGTCGCCATCGAATTCATCGGTATAGCCAAAGTCACCCGACTGGGGCGGATTCGGTGTGGGCTGTTCGGGCAGTTCCGGCTTCTCCAGCGCAAACGGAATGCGCTCGCCCCGGGGCAGAATGTAGGGCCAATCGTCTTCCCAGCGCACAGGCAGCAGGAAGGTCTCCCGGCCAATGTTGAACATGTCATTGTCGTAGGAGCGGATCGCCAGGAAGGTGGCCCACCAGTCGCCATTGGGAATCTGTACGAATTTGGCGTGGCCGGCGGCGATGATCGGGTTGTCCCGCTCAAAGTCCAGGTCGCGCTGGGTCAGGATCGGGTTGTGCTCGGCGGGGGTGTAGGGGCCCCAGACGTCGTCGGACCGGAAAATGGTCTGGGAGTGATGCACGCTGGTGCCGCCCTCCGCCGCGGTAATGTAGTAGTAGCCGTTGCGCTGGATGATGTGCGGCCCTTCGATCCACACCGGCTGAGTGGAGATGTCGACCCCACCGTTGATCAGCTGCTTGCGCTCACCGACCATGGTCAGGTTCTGCCAGTCAAACTCCTGAATCCAGATGGCGCGGTGGCCGTCGTAGCGGGGTTCCTCATTGGGGGCGCCGTTGTTCAGGATGTAGGCTTTGCCGCTGTCGTCCCAGTGAATGGAGGGGTCGATGCCCTCAAAGCCCAGCCAGTGCGGGTCTGACCAGGGGCCGGTTGGGCTGTCGGCGGTCATCACAAAGTTGCCGCCGCAATCCACACAGGTGGAGGCCAGGTAGTAGATGCCTTCATGGAAGGAGATGTCCGGCGCGAAAATCCCCCGGGACACTTCCAGACCTTTGTAATCAAACTGGTCGGGCCGGTCGATCGCGTTGCCGATCTGGGTCCAGTTGACCAGGTCCTTGGAGTGGTAGATCGGCAGCCCCGGAAAGTGGGTGAACGACGAGGTGACGACATAATAGTCGTCGCCTACCCGCGCCACGGTGGGGTCGGGGGCATAGCCGGAAATGATCGGGTTGCGGAATTCGCCTTCGCCCACCTCGACCTGCTCCTGGGACTGGCCCTCGTAGGTAAACCGGCTGAACTGGGCGGCTGTGGCCGACGCCGTGCTCTCGGATGCGCTGGCCTCCGGGGACGATGATGCCGCGTCCGGATTGCCGTCACTGGTGGAGTCGCAGCCGACCAGGAGGGCAAACACACTCAACAGTGAGCCTTTTATCAGTTCATTCATACTATAAGTCCTCGTTATCCTGATGAAGAGTCGGATTTCAGTGGGCTGTTCTGACTCCCGATCCCGCGCGTAATCTAGCGTTTTGACCTAAAAAATATGACAGAAATGCTAATAATTTTTGCAAAGTGCAAGTATTTCAGCCACTTGCGGCTGTGAAGGTTATCCATCTGACAATAATATAATAATCACATATGGTACGAATAACTATAACGCCTTTTGTCGCCTCACTCAATTCCTTCCCTTTCGGGGGCTCAGGGTGGCTGGCGGAATTTTCTACCGTATGCGCGGTGGCCTGAGGGCCAGACGATAACCATAAAACGCAAGGTAGGTACTAGCGATGGAAGTTCCCTTTGAAAGACGACCCTTGTTCAGACTGTTTGGTGCGAGTGTGCTGGCGTTGAGCCTTTCGGCCGTCGCACACCCGGGCTATGCGCAGGAATCAGACGAAGAGACCGACGAGATGTCCGGGGCCGAAGCCGAGCCGTCGATGTCAGAGGCCGCGCCGGCACAGCCCTCCATGGAGGAGCTGGTAGTGGTAGGTGCGCGGCTTTCACTGGAGACCGCACGGGACATCAAACGTGAGTCAACCAATATTGTCGACTCGGTGACGGCGGTCGACGTCGGCGCCCTGCCGGACAAGTCGGTGGCCGAGGCCCTGCAGCGGCTGCCCGGCATTACCGTGTCCCGCTTCGCCGCCAACAACGACACCCAGCACTTCTCCGCCGAGCCGTCCGGCGTGGTGATCCGCGGCCTGGACCATGTGCGCTCGGAATTCAACGGCCGGGATACCTTCTCCGCCGACAGTTCCCGGGGGCTGAGCTGGGAAGACGTATCGCCGGAGCTGATGAGCCGGGTGGATGTGTATAAAAACCAGAGCGCCAACCTGATCGAAGGCGGGATCGCCGGGGTGGTGGATCTGCACACCCGTGTGCCCTTCGACTTTGATGGCGAAATGCTGGTCGGCTCCGCCGAAGTCAACTACAGCGAGGTGGCTGATTCCTTCGACCCCAATGTCTCTGGCCTGTACAGCAACCGGTGGGAAACGGCTCTGGGTGACTTTGGCCTGCTGGGGCAGATTGCCACCTCCCGTCTGGATACCCGCAGCGAGGGCATATACCTCGGGCGTATGGGCATTCACGAGCCGGGCTATTTCGAGGAAACCCTGCCCGACGGCACCGTCCGTCCCACTCAGGAAGAAACCTATGTGCCCACCTTTATCACCGCCCGGGACAACCTGTACCAGCGGGAGCGCACCGGTGGTGCCTTTGCCGCCCAGTGGCAGAGTCCCGATGAAGAAATCGTGACCACCTTCCAGTTCAATCGCTCGGAGTACGAGCAGCTGAACACCGAGTACAGTGCACTGAACTTCCTGTTTGCCCTGTGGGGGCAACCGGCAGACCACGTCATTCCTGCGGACTGGCCCGACGGTACTTACCCCATGCCTGGGGAGACTTTCATGTTTCGAGAGGACCGCAGCTTTCTCGCCGGTGAGCCCACCGCCGGACCGGGCTGGTGGGGCGGCAGTGAAGAGGAGGCGGCCGCCTTCGGGGTGAACGAAGAGGGTATCCCCCTGATGAATCCCACCGGCTGTGGCTGGGGCACGTC
Organism: Marinimicrobium koreense; assembly: GCF_003762925.1. NCBI lineage: Bacteria > Pseudomonadati > Pseudomonadota > Gammaproteobacteria > Cellvibrionales > Cellvibrionaceae > Marinimicrobium > Marinimicrobium koreense. The sequence continues at coordinate 319,207 of NZ_RJUK01000002.1, read as the reverse complement.
TCAGGAGTATCTCGAGGAATACTGCGAAGAGCCCTATGACCAGCGGGCCGTCGGTATGGAAACCAATTCCCGGCAGATTCACAGCGAAAGCATGACCCAGGATGCGTCCATCAATATCAAGTGGGCACCCACTCACCAATTCCGCGCCAACTTCGACCTGCAATATGTCGATGCCACGCGGGACAGCTATGGTACCGCTGGCGCATTGCAGAGCTATACCGGCATGTACGCCGATTTCCGCGGGGAGCTTCCCTTTGTCGAATACCGGGATCCGCTCAACGTCAACTTCTCGGAGGGTGGGCTACAGAATCCCAACTCCTGGAATTACGCCTGGGTTCAGGACCACAAGAGTGCCAGTGAAGGGGAGTCTCTGGCGTTCAAAGCCGACGGTGAGTACGACCTGAACGGCACCGACTGGGTGGAGTCGATCGCCTTCGGTGCGCGCACGGTCAACCGGGAGCAACTGGTGCGCGAAGCGTGGAACTTCCGTGGCATCACCAGTCGTTGGGAAAGTGCGGCCTATTTCAACGCCGACAAAACCGACCCCATCGATTCGGTCACCTATGCCGGGCAGGAAACCTTCTTTGGCGGCTACCCTGACCCCGAGGAATCATTGACCTCTCGGGCCTTCCCCACGGATTACATGGGTGGCGGCGTGATGGACTCCACCGAGTTCCTCTATATCGACCCGGAGGTCCTGGGTGATCCGGCCCGGGTGAATGAGTACTTTGATCGCCGCAACCTGGGGATCGGTCAGTTCTATCCGATCTGCTCCGCCGAAGGGCCCACCCGGGGTCAGGAAGTTCTGGATGCCAATGGCGACTCCACCTGCTTTACGCCCGGCGAGACGCTCACAGTGGAAGAAGAAGTGCATGCCGCTTACTTCATGGTTAACTACGGAGGGCCGGCGGCCACGCTGTTCAATACCGATATCGGTGTGTCGGGCAACGTGGGTGTACGCTACGTGGAAACCAACACCCGCAGCGAAGGCAGTGTGAATTACGGCTCCTTCACTGACAGTCAGATGGAGTGCTACGAATTGACCGAGGGCAATCAGGATAACCCCGACGCGCCCAACACGGCGCCGCCGTCCACGCCTTATTCAAGCGGCTGTTACCTGGTCGGTGCCGAGGCGCACAACGAACAGGTGCCGGATATGCCCGACACGGTGGATGATGGCAACGGCAACATCATTGACAACCCGGCCAAGGTGTATCTGCCCGAGCACATCGAAGGGTCCCGTGAGGACCTGGCGTTTCACGACGGCACCATTGCGCCCGTAGTCGGTGACAAAACCCATTACCACCTGTTGCCCAGTGCGAACCTGAAGCTGGATGTGACAGACAATGTGATTGTCCGTTTTGCCTACTCCAAAGCCATGGCGAGACCAGACTTCAGCATGTTCCGCTACGCGGCCAACATCAACGAGCCGGGTATTGATGTGGGTTACTCCGCCCAGTGCAAAACCTACAATCAGGAAACCGACTCGGTGGAATCGGTGCCCAACTGTACGCCCAGCCCGGAACTCAGTTATGACGATCAGGGTCGTCTGACCGGCGCTCGACCCCGTTACTCGGTCAATACCGGTAACCCGTACCTGGAGCCGATCACGGCGGATAACTACGATGCGACCTTCGAGTATTACTTCGACGGCGCCGGCATGTTTACCGTCAACCTTTTCCAGAAGGACTTTGACAACTACATCACCTACGGCACCACCGTGGTACCGGTGACCAACAATGGCGTCACCCGGGATATGTATATCAACGGTCCGGTCAACGGCGAAGGCGCCAGTGTCTGGGGCTACGAGGCGAACGTCCAGCGCTTCCTGGACTTCCTGCCCTCGCCCTGGGACGGTATCGGGTTTCAGGCCAACTACACGAAAATCTACAACCAGGGCATTGAAAACACCAACTACGATGGTGCCGGCGGCGCGGTGGATGCCGATGCCGAACGCTACGTGAAAACCGATGCACTGCAGGGCATGTCCGAGGACGCCTACAACCTGGTGCTGATGTACGAAAAAGGCGACTTCGCCTTCCGCACGGCGTACAACTGGCGCTCGGAGTATCTGGTGACCGCGAACGATTGCTGCAACCTGCCGGTGTGGCAGAGCGATCAGGGTTTCCTGGATGCCTCCATTCGCTACCGTCTGACCGATGGGCTGGAAGTGAGCCTGCAGGCCAGCAACATCCTCGATACCACCACCAACCTGCTGCAACAGGTGCGCGGTTCCGATCACGAAGACTACCCGAACCACAAGGTACCCACCGCCTGGTTCAAGAGTGATCGCCGCCTCTCTCTGGGGTTGCGCATGCGGTATTGATGGGTTCGTAACTCTCCCCTGCGAGGAGCCTTGCCCCGGACGCGGTGATTGACCCCGCCCCGGGGCCTTTTTGTTATAGTCGACGTAACCAACAAGAGGTCAATAACGTGAATTGGATAAAACCCATGGGCATGGCCGCCTTGATGCTGTTGTCCGGCTGCAGTGGGCAGCCCGGTACGCTCGGTCAGTCAGAGCGCGGTGCGGAGCAGGGGGCGCACGATGCAAGTGCCTCATCGCCGTCGCCAGGTCAGTGGGCGAGCAACCCGCTCATCTGGGCCGATGTGCCGGACCCTTCCGTCATTCGTGTGGGCGACACCTATTACATGAGCAGCACCACCATGCACATGAACCCCGGCCTGCCCATCATGAAATCCCACAATCTGGTGGATTGGGAGCTGCTGGGTTATGCCTATGACACCCTGTCGGACGGCAACGAATCCACCTTGAGCCAGGGCGAGCAATCCTACGGCCAGGGCTCCTGGGCCAGTAGTCTTCGCTATCATCAGGGGCGCTTTTACGTCAGCACTTTCGCCAACCACACCGGCAAGACCTATATTTTTTCCACCGACGATATTGAAAACGGTGACTGGGAGCGGGCTACTATTGATGAGCTCTTCCACGACGCTTCACTGGTGTTTGATCAGGGTCGGGTGTTCCTGATCTATGGCAACGATGACATCCATCTGGTCGAACTCAATGCCGAGGCCACCGCGGTCAAACCCGATGGCTTGCGCACTACACTCATTGAAAAAGCCTCATCCATCGCGGGCGATGAATTCTGGGTGCCCTCCGAGGGCGCGCAACTGACCCGTAAAGACGGCATGTACTACCTCAATCTGATCAGTTGGCCCGCTGGCGGTATGCGCACCCAGTTGGTCTATCGGGCGGAGCAACTCACCGGGCCTTATGAAGGGCGCATCGTGCTGGAAGACCGGGGTATTGCCCAGGGCGGACTGATCGATACCCCGGACGGGGACTGGTACGCTTTTCTGTTCCGCGATTTTGGTGCGGTGGGGCGCATTCCTTATCTGGTCCCCGTGCAGTGGCGGGACGGCTGGCCCGAGTACGGCATTGACGGCAAAGTGCCCGAGCGGTTGCCCATCGTCGCCACAGGTGATGGACTGAACAACCTCGTGGCCTCGGATGACTTCGATTATGCCTCCGAGGCCGATCTGAAGCTCGCCTGGCAGTGGAACCACAACCCGAATGACAACGGCTGGTCGGTTACCGAGCCACCCGGCTATCTGACCCTCACCCACCAGCGCGTGGACTCCGGGTTGCTCGATACCCGCAATACGCTCACCCAGCGGACCTTCGGCCCCGAATCCCGGGCCACGGCTGCTCTGGATGTCTCCGAACTGCGCTCCGGTGACCGAGCCGGTCTGGCCGCACTACAGGCCAATTACGGGTTTGTCGGTGTGGAGCAGAAAGACAGCGGTCGCGCGCTGGTGATGGTGAGCGGCAACGCCGAGCAGGAGCAGGTGCAGGCGCGCATTCCGCTGACTCAGTCCATCGTGTATCTCCAGATCCGGGCTGACTTCGAGGGCCAGCGTGATCAGGCCAGCTTCTGGTACAGTCTGGATCAGGAACAGTGGACCCGAATCGGCGAGCCCCTGGCGATGGAATACACCTTGCCCCATTTCATGGGCTACCGCTTCGCCCTGTTTAGCTACGCCACCGAGCAGACTGGCGGTCGGGCCGCCTTTGATTATTACCGGGTGGAATGAATCGTTAGCGCCGCCCTGCATGAGTCGCCGGGCGGCCAAGGCCGCCCAAATAGATTACAAGTAAAACTGTATTTCTATATGAAAAATTGTGCGATTTGCGGTAGTCTTCCCTTACCCCCAATAACAAACCACCTCTGAGTCAGTTGCCATGTTCAATCGTCTGTTGTCCGTCCTGCATCGTCCGACCTTACTTCAAGGGTTGGGGATCGTCTCACTGTCACTGCTGACGGCCTGTCAGCCCACCGATACCACCTCCCCGGATACGGTGGCGGTGGACGCCCAGCCGCTGACCTTCTGGTACGACCGGCCCGCCGAGGCCTGGACCGAAGCCTTGCCCCTCGGCAATGGCCGTCTGGGTGCCATGGTTTTTGGCGGAGTGGATCAGGCCGTGTTGCAGCTGAACGAGGACACCGTCTGGGCCGGCGGCCCGCAGAATAACGTCAAGCCCTCGCTCAAGCCCCATCTGGAAAAAGTCGCGGAACTGGTGCTCGCCAACCGCCACGAGGAGGCCCAGGCCTACGCGGACGAGCACATCAAGTCTCATCACGATGGCATGCCTTACCAGACCGTGGGCAATCTGGTCATCGATCCGCAACACCCGGCGCAGGCCAATGACTACCGTCGCACGCTGGATATCGGTCAGGCGTTGGCGCAGGTCCGCTACGAGGTCGACGGCGTGACCTACCAGCGGGAGACGTTCGCCGCCCTGTCCGCCCCCGTCATCGTGACCCGCTGGACCGCCAGTGAGGCCGGAAAACTGGATCTGGATCTGGGCTTCAACAGCCCCATGGACCACAGCGTTTCCGTGGACAATCAGCGCCTGCGAGTGGAAGGCAAGGGCGGTGATCACGAAGGCGTGGAGGGAAAAATCCGCTTCACCGCACTGGTCAATCCCATTCTGGAGGGCGGCACACTGGATAGTACCGAGCAGGGCTTGCGAATTCGCGGCGCCGACCGCGTGACTGTCTACACCGCCATGGCCACCAACTTTGTCCGTTATGACGATGTGTCGGCGGACCCGTCGACCCGGGCCGAGCAGCACCTGGCCGATGGGCTGCGCCGTTCCTACGAGGAGCTCCGCTCGGCCCACATCGCCGCCTATCGGGACCAGTTCGATCGCGTCTCCCTGGACCTCGGGCCGGCGCCAGCGGAGGACCAGCCCACGGACCAGCGCCTGGCGAACTTCCGTGAGCAGAATGACCCTCACCTGGCGGCGCTCTACTTCCAGTTTGGCCGTTACCTGCTGATCAGCAGTTCCCAGCCCGGCACCCAGCCGGCCAACCTCCAGGGCATCTGGAATGATCAACTGACGCCACCCTGGGACAGCAAGTACACCCTCAACATCAACGCCGAGATGAACTACTGGCCGGCCGAGTCCACCAACCTGTCCGAACTGCACGAACCACTGTTCGGCATGCTCAAGGATCTTTCGGTGACGGGTCGGGAAAGCGCGCGGGAACTGTACGACGCCGACGGCTGGATGGTGCACCACAACACTGATATCTGGCGCATTACCGGCCAGGTGGATGGAGCCTATATGTGGGGCCAGTGGCTGGGCGGCGCCGCCTGGCTCAGCCAGCATATTGGCTACCGTTACCACCATACCGGCAATCGGGATTTCCTCGCCGAGCATTATCCCATTCTGCGCGATGCGGCGCGCTTCTACGCCAGCGTACTGACGGAAGATCCGGATACCGGCTGGCTGGTTCTGGTGCCCAGTAATTCCCCGGAGAACGATTATCTGCACCGGGATGACGGGGTGCAGGCCGCCATCGACGCCGGCGTCACCATGGACAACCAGTTGGTCTTCGACCTATTCTCTCTGGTTGTGGAAGCGGCCGAGGTGCTGGGGCAGGATGCGGAGTTGGCCGCGGAGCTGAGACAGTTGCGCGACCGGTTGCCTCCCATGCAGATCGGCCAGCATGGGCAACTGCAGGAATGGTTGCAGGACTGGGACAGCCCCGAAGACAAGCATCGCCATGTCTCCCACCTGTACGGCCTGCATCCGAGCAATCAGATCTCGCCCTACCGCACCCCGGAGCTGTTCAGTGCCGTGCGCACCAGCATGGAAATGCGCGGGGATGAGTCCACCGGTTGGTCCATGGGTTGGAAAGTGGGTATCTGGGCGCGCCTGCAGGATGGGAACCGTGCCTACAAACTGCTCACCGATCAGATTAAGCTGGTCACCGAGGACAGCGCCCAGTTTGAGGCTGGCGGCACCTACGCCAATATGTTTGCGGCCCACCCGCCGTACCAGATCGACGGCAACTTCGGCGTGACCGCGGGTATCGCGGAGATGCTGGTACAGAGTCACGACGGCGCCATTCACCTGTTACCGGCGCTGCCGGATGCCTGGCCGGAGGGTAACGTCAAAGGGCTGGTAACCCGAGGTGGCTTTATCATCGATATGAGCTGGCGTGAGGGCAAAGTCAGCGAACTGAGTGTCCGCTCGACCCTGGGTGGCCCCCTGCGTTTGCGGGTGCACTCGGACCTGACGCCGGCCGGTGACTTCGCGCTGGAGCCGGTCCGAGAGGGCGCACCGAGCGACAATCCGCTGCTGCAGGTCCCGGTGATCAAAACGCCCATCATTCACCAACCCGAGGCGGTGCAGCCGGTGGACGTTGCGCCCAGCCAACTGCTGGAAACACAGACCCAGCGGGGTCAGGCCTACCGTTTCAAGGGCTGAGTATTGCTGAGCATAAGCCATGGGATGGCGTATGAATTCTGGCCAAATAGGGGGTATCCGGTCTATATTACCTTTTGGTAATGCAAGGATTCGACATGTTCAGCTTAAAAAGCAAGATTATGGGTCTGGCGACGGCGTTGATGGTATTCGCCGCGCTGGGTTCCTGGTTGGGGTACCGGGCACTGTCCAACGACATTGTGGAGCGTTGGGGTCAGCAGGTCGCCGAGATCCAGGTTCGCTATGACAGTGCTCGGTTGCTCAGCTCCCTGGAGCGGGAAATTGGCCTGGCTAAACAAATGGCCAGCTCCCAGGCCATTATCCAATGGGCGCAGAACCCCGAGGACCCGTCACTCCAAGAGCAGGCGCTCGAGGAGCTGGAAACCTACCGGACCAATCTGAGTGACCACAATTATTTTCTGGCGCTGCTGGAGAATCGTCACTACTACTACAACAATGCCAATAATGAGTTCGCGGGGAACCAGTTTCGCTACGTCCTGGACCCGGACAGCGCGGACGATGCCTGGTTCTTTCAGTTGATTGAGGAGGGGCGGGACTTCCATCTCAACGTCAACCCGGATGTGGCGCTGGGGGTGACCAAGCTGTGGATCGATGTACTGGTTCGCGACGATCAGGGCAATATTCTGGGCATGGTGGGAACCGGGCTTAACCTCGATGCTTTCCTGCAGGACATCGTCGACATTGGCCAAGACGGAATTACCACCCTGTTTGTCGACTACAACGGCGCCATTCAGCTTTACCGGGACCGCAATTACATCGATTTTGCCAGCATCATCAAACCGGAAGGACAGAAAAACACGGTCGATCGCCTGTTCGATTCCCCCCAGGACAAGCAGCGTATTCTCGGCATGTTGGAAATGCTCAAGAAGCGCCCGGACACCGCCGGCGCGGTGGAAAGTGGTTTTGTCCGCATCAATGGCTCCGAACACCTTGCCGGGGTCGCCTTTTTACCGACGATCGGGTGGTTTGAAATTACCCTGCTGGATTTGAACACCCTCGTACCGGGCCATTACCTGTGGCCTCTGATTGTGGTATTCCTGGTAACCCTGGTAGTGGCACTGGGGCTGTTTCACTACGTCATTCAGTCCCGTGTTTTACGCCCGATCGCCAGCCTGGAAAGCGCCGTTGAACAAGTGCGGGAAGGGCGTTTTGAGCTACCTTACCTGCCCAAACCGGATAATGAAGTCGGTCGCCTGGCCGACCACTTCGAAAAAATGACTGACCGGGTAAGACGTTATACCGGCGAGCTTGAAGCGACCGTTGCCCAGCGCACCGAGCAATTGCATCGCCAGGCTCGCGTTGACGCCTTGACAGGGTTGAAGAATCGCCGAGGGTTGGATGAAGCGCTGCTGGAAGTGATCAGCCGAGCCGAGCGCGAGGGCAATCGATATGGTCTGATCTGGCTGGACATTGATCACTTTAAAATCATCAACGATGACCGTGGTCATCAATTAGGCGACGATGTGCTGCGTCGGGTGGCCACCTGGCTGAAGGCGTCGGTTCGTCCTTACGACGTCGTCGGCCGCTGGGGCGGCGACGAGTTCCTGGTGTTGCTCTCGCCCTGCGACCCACCGACGCTGGAAGAGCTGGCCGAGCGCATTCGCCGTACCACGGAGGTTGAAAGTAAAACCACCGGAGTTGGGATAACGCTGAGCATTGGCGCCTATTACGGGCATCCGAGTGAGTCGATTGATCACTTGCTGAAACAGGCTGACCAGGCATTGTACAAAGCCAAACAGGGAGGTCGTAACCGCGTGGTGGTGAGCCTGGGAGGGCTTGAGACCTCGGATACTAATTAAGGCTCGGCGTGAGTTCAGGCTACATTTATCACAGTCCCACCAGCCGGACTTCGCGAGGTGGTTTGAAGACAACCCGGAGCAGATAGCGGTAGATGTCTTTATCCAGCAAACCGATGTCGGTGGGCGTCTCCACGAGCGTCTCCCAATCCGGCTCGCCATGTCCCGTCAGCGTTGCCAGAACACACCAGTTATCCAGCAGGAACAGTGTGTAGGGCGACGCTTCATCGTCCGGATTCCGATATTCAATCAGCGCTGCGGGTCCAGGGTAGGGCCAGGCTTTCAGCGCGAGGCTGCCGAGCGCGTCCATCAGGCTCACATTGTGTTGCGCCGCTGACCAGTCCCCGGTGCACAGCCCCTTGCAGTGTTTCAGTTGACGCCCCATGCAGGGGCCATTAAGCGGTGCGGGTGTGATGATGACGTGATCGCATAAGCCGAATTGTTTTCCGGTATCAATCAGCGCGTTGCGCGCTTTCTTTTTTGACGGAAACAGACCGTGCATACGCCGATCGCGGGAGGCCGATGGTGCCTCGATGATCTCCGGTCGCAGCACGCCTTCAGTGTCTTCATGCAGCTGCAGGGTGTACAGCGTGCTGACTCTGCGCAGCCGACGATTGAACAGCGGCTGCCGGGTCTTGATCTCCTTGGCTTCGAGCAACAGCGCGCTCAGCTCCCCGGTGGTGGACTGCACCTGAATGTCCCGTACCTGCTGACACATCGCCATGCCGCGGGCCGAGGCGCGGTCGGCGGTAAAGTGGGACAGAACCCGCTTGCGTACGTCCACGCTTTTGCCAACATACAGTAGGCTATCGTTCTCGCCGTAAAAATAGTACACGCCGGGCCCATTCGGTAACTGATCCAGGCAGGCGGGGTCCAGCCCCGGTGGAATGCTGGGGCGTCGCGTCTGCACCAGAACGGCCTGCATAAACGATTCGGGTGATCGGTCGGCTGCGGCTCGGCACAGAAATGTATAGGTCGCCCGGGCATCCGCCAGGGCGCGGTGACGGGCATCGGTTTCAATCCCGAAGCGCTGGATGATTGTCTCGAGACTGTGACGACGATGTTCCGGATACAGTGCCCGGGACAGTTTAACGGTACAGAGCAGCTCCAGCGAGAGCGGAAAGCCCAGCGAAGCAAAGGCATTGTGCAGGAAGCCGTAATCAAAGCGGACGTTGTGCGCCACAAACACCTTTCCTTCCAGGCGCTGAAAGATGGCCTTCGCCACCTGCTCAAAGCGCGGCGCGTCGGCCACCATCGCATCGGTGATCCCAGTAAAGCGTTGAATGGTCGGCGGGATGGCCATGCCCGGGTTGATGAGGGTACTCCACTCACGGACACCGTCTTTATCCACCTCGACTATGCCGATCTCGGTAATGCGGTCGCGGGTCACACTGCCGCCGGTGGTTTCAATGTCCACGATCGCCAAGGGGCGATCCAGGCCGGGAAAGCGAGTGGCAAGTTGAGTGTTCGATACCGGGTCTGACAAGCGGCCTCCAATCGGTGAGCGAGTGGCTCACTTGACTACGTCAAGGAGGTGCAATTAGACCATAAACCGTTGCGGCTATCGTTGCGAGCGGCACCTATGTGATGCCGCTCGCAACGTAGAGCGGGCGCTCAATCGAGCTCAAACACAAACCGGTTACGCACACCGTGTACGTCCACCGCCACACCGTCCTGTACTCGTGGCTGATACTTGAACTGCTCCGCCGCAGCAATGGCCGCCCGATCAAATACCGATGTGGTCTGGCCCTCGGTGGTGACCGCTTCCACAATCACCACATCGGCCGTTCTTCCCGTGGCGGTGACCGTATATTCCACGGTCACGAACCCCTCGATACCGCGAGTTGCCGCCAGGCGTGGATATTGTGGTGCTACCTTGACGATGGCCATCAGATCACCGCCGGTGGACACCGTCAGGGCTTCAGTGCGAGACAGCGAGGGTAACGCCACACTGACCTCGGTGACCGAGGTTACCTGCGTCTCCACGACCGGCTCGGCGATCGGCTCCGGCGCCAGGGCGGGAGGCTCTGGTCGGGTGGGTGCTTCGATGATGGTTTCAATGGGCTCCGGCTTGGCCATGACCACTGGTTCGATTTTTGGTGGGTCGGTCACTACCGGCAGTTCAAAGTCGGTGTTGATCAGAGAGTACATCAGTAACAGCAGGCCGAAGGTGGTCACCAGGGCCATGGGTGGGGCATAGACATGGGAAGCGCGCATAGGCTTGATCTCCTTGATCCATGAGAAAGTAGAATCATTCCCACTTTCACTGTAAGCCTAGTTCGCGGTGATTACGCCAGCAAAGACGAATTGGAAATATTCCCGAGGTTTGAACCACTGATTCGCTATAAAAAATCCGGTATCTACCCGGTGCGCGTATTACAGTGCGGCGGATCCATTGTGGTGCTTGCGATAAGCCAGCGGCGTCGCGCCCAGCATCCGTTTGAAGTGGCGAATGAAGCTGCTGTGATCGTAAAACCCGCAGTCCAGCGCCACATCGGAAATGGGGGCCTTGCTCGTGCGCAGGTGCTCGCAGGCGATCAGGATCCGCAGTCGGATAATATACTCCCGCGGGCTCGCCCCAAAGGTCTCCATAAAGCGTCGCTCCAGCTGGCGCTGGGAAAAGCCGAACTGTTCGGCAATCTCGGGGATGTTCAAGCGCTGGGCGTAGTGAGAGCGGATGTGTTCCACCACTTTAAAAACCGGCAGCTCGGGGTGATCGTGCATGCGCTCGTAGCTTTGCACGATACCGCACAGCCCGACCACACCGCCTTCGCGGTCGAACAGCGGCACCTTGTGGGTGACGCACCACTCCGGTAGGCCCTCGCGGGTCGGGAAAAGCTCAATCAGATCGTGCAGCGGCTCGGCGGTCGCAAAAACGGTCGCATCATCGCGCCGAAATTTTTCCACCATATACAGCGGAAACAGAGTGTCATCCCGGCGGCCGTACAGCTCGTCGGCGGAAGCGCAGCCGCAGCGCTCGGCAAAGGCCTGGTTGCCCGTCATGATGTGCCCTTCGCGGTCTTTGACGAAGTAGAGCACGCTCGGCATAAACTCGAAAATCCGCCCTGCGGAGTATCGGGGGTCGAGCTGAGCAAGCCAGGGGTCCAGTTCTTTCATGTCGAAATAATACAATTTTTTTACGACAAGGTACAAGCCGCGGCTGTTCAATAGCGCTAGCATGAGTCCCAGTAATAAATCTAATGAATGGGGAGTACCGCTATGCAATTTGGCGCCAGCACCTGGCTTTGGACATCGCCCTTTACCAGTGATCAGGTGGAGCTTCTGGAGAAGATCGCCGGTATGGGCTTCGACTTTGTCGAGTTTCCGGTTGAAGACCCCGAGCACTATGCGGTGGATGAACTTCGGCCCGTGCTGCGTGATCTGGGCCTCGATGCGGTGGTCTGTACGGCGGTGGTGGGCGAGCGCGACCTGAGCGCCGAAGACCCGGCCATTCGGCGAAAAGCCCTCGATTACTTCGGTTCCTGCCTGAAACTGGCCGAGGGCCTGGAATCGGAGGTACTGGTCGGCCCCCTGTACGCCCCCGTTGCCAAGCCAAGATTGTCGACCGAGGCGCTGCGTCAGGCGGAGTGGGAGCGGTCCGTCGCCAGCCTCACAGAATTGTCCCGCACCGCCGGTGAACACGGCGTCCGGCTGGGCCTTGAGCCGCTCAACCGGTTCGAGACCGATATGGTCTGCACTGTGGCCGACGCCCAGCGCATGCTGGCCGATGTGCACAGCCCGCATCTGGGCATCGCCCTGGACAGCTTTCATATGAATATCGAAGAAACCGATTTCCGCGACGCGGTCCGTCAGTGCGGTGACCAGTTGGTGCATGTGCAGGTGTCCGACAGTCACCGGGGTGTTCCCGGCGAGGGCAACAGCGACTGGGCCGGGCTGCGCGAGGGGCTGCGCAGCGTGGGCTATGACGGCAAACTGTCGATCGAGAGCTTTTCACCGGACGCGTCCAGTCTCGCCGAGGCGGTATGCATCTGGCGCCGCTTTGCTCCCAGCCAGGACGAATTCGCCCGCCGGGGGATCGCCTTCCTGCGCGACTGGTGGGCACACATCTGATTCTGATGACCTGACGCTACGTTAAAGAGAACGAGCAATCCGCGCCGCGTAGGTCAGGTAAGCGAAGCGCACCTGAAGGTTCAGGTTGAAACCACTCGGCGCATGACGAATTTGCAACGACATTCTGAGTAACAGCATTAGACAGGAGAGTGATTATGAGCAAGTTGAAAGTAGGACTGGTCGGACTGGGCTTTGGTGCCGAGTTCATCCCCATTTATCAGGCGCACCCGAATGCCGAAGTCGTGGCCCTGTGCCAGCGCAATGAAGCGAGCCTCAACGAGCTGGCGGACAAGTTCGATGTGCCCGCCGGCGGACGCTACACCACCTATGAAGACATGCTGGCCGACCCCAATGTGGACGCGGTGCACATCAACACCCCGATTGGCGATCACGCCAAGCACAGCATCATGGCCCTGGAAGCGGGCAAGCATGTGGCCTGTACGGTTCCGATGGCCACCAGCGTGGAAGATTGTGAGCGCATCGTGAAAGCCACCAAAGCCAGCGGCAAGGTTTACATGATGATGGAAACCGTGGTTTACAGCCGCGAGTATCTGTTTGTGAAGGAAATGTACGACCGTGGCGATCTGGGGCGCATCCAGTTCCTGCAGGCGAGTCACCAGCAGGATATGGACGGTTGGCCCAGCTATTGGGAGGGGATGCCGCCCATGCACTACGCCACGCATTGCGTCGGTCCAGTGCTCGGTTTGCAGCGCAAGCTGGCCAGCCAGGTGCAGTGCATCGGTTCCGGTAAAATCCGTGACGAGTTTGCCGGCATTTACGGCTCGCCCTTCGCCATCGAATCCTGCCACATCCAGATGCAGGACTCGGACGTGGGCGCCCGCATCTATCGCTCCCTGTACGACACCGCCCGCCAATATCGCGAGAGCTTCGATGTGTACGGTTCAGAGAAATCCTATGAGTGGCCGTTGATTGAAGGTGAAGATCCGGTCATGCACACCCGGGGCAAACCCGAGCCGGAAGTGCCCGAGCGCGTCAAGGTGCCGGATTACGCTCACCTGTTGCCGGAAGAAATTCAGTCCTTCACCGGTCAGGGTGTGTACGATGAAGAGCACGAACACCTGAGCTTCACCCAGGGTGGTGGTCACGGCGGTTCTCACCCGCACCTGGTGCACAACTTTATCCGCGCCGTGCTCGAAGGCTACAACGCCTACCCCAATGTGGTGGAGTCCGCCAACATTACCTGTGTGGGTATTCTGGCCCACGAATCCGCCATGGCCGGTGGCGAAGTGAAAACCATGCCGGCGTTTGCGCTTGAGGTGGAGTAGCGCCTCATCGAGAACCCAGAAAAACAATAATCCATAGAGACCGGCTTGCCCGGCGGTGGTCAAACGCCGGGCAGCCAGATACCAACACTGTGAAATAGCGGTAATAATATGAATAAATTCGAACGACAATGGGCTGCGTGGCGGTCCCGGCTGGGAACGGTCATCCTGTCGGCGTTGTTGCTGCCGACCATCGGTTGCTCAAGCGACGATCGCGATGCATCGGTCGCCAGCAATACTGAGGCGTCGCAAGACGGCGTGATCAATCTGCTGTTCATTGGTCATGGCCACCGCGAAGGCGATGGCATTCACATGTCCTACCGCAACGCGCCCCTGTTCAATCAGTCTCTGGGCCGTGAAAAGATCTTTATGGAGTATGTGGAAGATCTGGATCGGTTGAGCGAAGAGGGGCTGGCCGATGTGGATGCGGTCATGTTGTACGCCAACTACAACGAACTGTCCCCCGAGCGGGAAGAGGCACTGCTGAGTTTCGTGGAAGAGGGTGGGGCGTTCCTGCCCGTCCACAGTGCCAGCGCCTGCTTCGGTCACTCCGACGCCTTTGTCGACCTGGTCGGTGGGCGCTTCAAGAGTCATGGAGCCGGTGAGTTCACCGCGACCATCGTACCCGGGCAGGAAAACCATCCGATCATGAAAGGTTTTCAGACCTTTGAAACCTGGGATGAAACCTACGTTCACGCCGATCACAACGAAGAAAACCGTACCGTGCTGATGCAGCGTGAGGAAGAGCCCTGGACCTGGACCCGTGAGCAGGGTGAAGGCCGGGTGTTCTACACCGCCTATGGTCACGACGAGCGCACCTGGGGTCAGCCTGAATTTCACGACCTGCTGATTCGTGGCATCCTCTGGGCTGTGGGCGAGGAAAAGCGTGAAGCCAACCGCGCGCTGGTAGAAACCTTGCCCGAAGCCTCCTATGAAGAAGCGGGTACCATTCCCAACTACCGTCGTATTGAGCCAGCCCCCAAATTCCAGAAAGCGTTCAGCGTGGAAGACTCCATGGCCCTGACCATGGTGCCGGAAGGCTTTGAGCTGCAGTTGTTTGTCAGTGAGCCGGATATCGTCAACCCCATCGCCTTTACCTGGGATGAGCAGGGCCGCCTGTTCGTACTGGAGTCCGTCGACTACCCCAACAATCAGGCGGAAGACGGCCGAGGCAATGATCGTATCAGTATGTGTGTCGATACCGACGGCGACGGCCGGGCCAATGGCTGCGAAGTGTTTGCCGACGAGCTGAGCGTGCCGACCAGCATCACCCCGCTCAACGGCGGTTTTGTGGTATCCCAGGCGCCGGACTTCCTGTTTCTGAAAGACACCGATGGCGATGGCAAGGCCGATGTACGCGAAGTGCTCAACACCGGATGGGGCACCCGGGACACTCACGCCGGGCCATCGAACCTGAAATACGGCCACGACAATCGCCTTTGGGGCGCGGTCGGCTACTCTGAAGCACCGGAAGATGAAAACGGTGAATCCTTCCAGAATGGCGTCTACCGGATGAACCTGGATGGCACCGATATCGAGCCGATCGGCCAGTTCAATAACAACACCTGGGGCCTGTCGTTCAGTGAAGACTTCGAGGTGTTCGGCTCCACCGCCAATAATGCGCCGGTTTTCCACGTGCCTTTGTGGCGCAGCTACGTTTACGGTAAAGATGAAGACGTGGTTCCCGGGCTGGCGGCCCAGGCTTACGACTTTCCCAACATCTTCCCCTCTACCTATAACTTCCTCCAGGTGGACTTTCACGGCCGCTACACCGCCGGTTCCGGGCTGAGCCTCTACACGGCGCGAACCTTCCCGGAAAAATTCTGGAATCGCGGCGCCTTTATGGGCGAGCCCACCGCACATCTGCTCGGTCAGTTTTTTATCGACGCGCAACCCGATAGCGTCGGGTACAAAGCCAAAAACCGTGGCTCGATTCTGAGCAGTACCGATGAGTGGCTCTCGCCGGTGCAGATGGACGTGGGCCCCGACGGCCACTTGTGGGTTGCCGACTGGTACAACTTCATCATCCAGCACAACCCGATTCCGTCCAAAGAATCGGCGGGTTTTGATGCCGAAGAAGGTAAAGGTAATGCCCACGTCAACCCGCTGCGGGACCGGGAGCGGGGCCGGATATACCGGTTGGTGGCCAAAGACGCGCCCGAGTATGAGCCGTTGGATCTGAGCGATGCCGACACTGAAACATTGGTGGATACCCTGTCCAACGACAACATGTTCTGGCGCATGACCGCCCAGCGCCTGTTGGTCACCGAACAGCGCACCGATGCCATACCGGCCTTGCGTGCCATACTGACCGGCAACCCGGATCGTGATTCACTGGGCCTGGATGTGGCTTCGATTCATGCCATCTGGACGTTACATGGCCTGGGCGCGTTTACCGTCACCGACGAGGCGTCGGACACGGCCGTACGTAACGCCTTGCACCATCCTTCCGGCGCCACCCGCAAGAACGCGGTACAGGCATTGGTCGAAAGCGCCACGCCTGCGGATCTGGCGCTGGCGTCCGAGTCTCTTGACGATGAAGAACCGCGCGCACGGCTTTGGGCAATGTTGGCTCTGTCCGAGCGTGCCCCATCGGATCAGGCTGGCGAGCAGTTGTTGCGTTTGCGCACCGAGCTGCCGGTCGATGAGTGGAGCGCTCAGGCGTTCAGTCTCGCGGCGTTGAATAACGACACTTATTACTGGCAGGCGTTGAATGATTCGGACATTACCGTGCAGGGTCGCTTTCTGGAAAACTTTGAAAGCCCCGAACGCACGCCCGAGTACCTGCTGGCCAAACGTTTTCTGGCTGAGGAAGCGGACGATCTGACCGACACTCTGAAG
Organism: Marinimicrobium koreense; assembly: GCF_003762925.1. Classification (NCBI taxonomy): domain Bacteria; kingdom Pseudomonadati; phylum Pseudomonadota; class Gammaproteobacteria; order Cellvibrionales; family Cellvibrionaceae; genus Marinimicrobium; species Marinimicrobium koreense. The sequence goes on along the minus strand of NZ_RJUK01000002.1, from coordinate 302,459 downwards.
GGCTGGACGACGCTGCCCGCCGGACGCCTCGGGTTGATGAGTCTGGCAGTGCTGGATCTCTGGCGCGAGCGCGGCGCAGAGCCCAGCGATGCCGAGCTGGCCGCTTTTCAAACGGTGGTTGACGAGCTGGACAGCGAATCGCAGATGGCCCTCAAACTGCGATCTCCCGGGTTGGACCTGAACTTCGAGCAAGTCGAAGAAGAGGCCTATGCCGAGTATCACAAAAAACACGGTTTCGAACCGAGCTTCCGGCAGTGGAGTAGCGCCTCCAAAGGGGAGACGCTTTACCAGCAGCACTGCGCAGGCTGCCATGGTGGCGACGCCGGCGGCGATCGCGCTCAGGCGGCACCCCCCATCGCGGGCATCGAGAACTGGTATGCACAGGCCCAGTTGCAGAAATTCCACGCCGGTGTGCGCGGCACCCACTTCCGGGACCCGAATGGTATGTCGATGCGTGCGGCGCTCGAGTTTCTGAAAAGCGAGTCAGAGCCCATTCGTCCGATCGCCGACCTGTCGCGCTACCTGAGCGAGCTGGAAAGACGGGAAACCGTTGCCACCGTCGAAGGCAACGCGAGCGCCGGTGAGCAGCATTACGCCGTCTGTGCCTCATGCCACGGTGTCCAAGGTCAGGGCAATCGCGAACTCGGCGCCCCAGCGCTCGCCGTTCAGGCGGACTGGTACCTGCTGAACCAATTGCAGAACTACCGCTCCGGCGCCCGCGGCAGCGACCCCCGCGACCCGCTCGGCCAGCAAATGGCCACCTTCGCCAACACCCTGCCGGATGAGCAGGCCTTAAAGGATGTCGTCACCTACATCCGAACCCTGGATGGCGAAGAGTAGTTCAATCTAACTCCGGCGGATGCGCCTACGGCTCCGAAGCGTCGGACCGATCCGCCCTACGGGTACTGCGGGGGTTGCGTAGGGCGGATAAGCGAGGCGCATCCGCCGTTACCCAAGCCGATAGCCCGTAGGTCGGATTAGCCCCGCAAGGGGCGTAATCCGACTCCACGCTCAAGTGGCCAGAAGGGCCGCCCAAATACCCCCTTACTACTTACTGACCAACGTACTGTAACTGTTGATCAGATTCCGATAATCCGGAATATGGCTGGAGAACAAAGCCCCCAACCCCTCCACATCGTTGCGCCAATCCCGGTGCAACTCACAGGCCGCGCCAAACCACGTCATCAACTGTGCGCCGGCGGACGACATGCGATCCCAGGCCGCATCGCGGGTGATCGGATTAAAGGTGCCGGAGGCATCGGTAATCACAAACACTTCATAGCCTTCGGCCAGGGCGGACAGTACCGGGAAGGCCACGCAGACTTCGGTCACCACGCCTGCAATGATCAGCTGTTTTTTTCCGGTCGCCTTGACCGCCTCAAGAAACTCCTCGTTATCCCAGGCGTTGATCTGACCGGGGCGGGCGATAAACGGTGCCTCAGGGAAAATTTCCTTCAGCTCGGGCACCAGTGGGCCGTTGGGGCCGTTCTCAAAACTGGTGGTCAGAATTGTCGGCAAGTTGAAATACTGTGCCAGATCCGCCAGGGCCAGCACGTTGTTTTTGAAGGTGTCCGGTTGAATGTCCCGGACTAGCGACAACAGGCCCGTCTGGTGATCCACCAGCAGCACGGCGGCATCGTCTTTGTTCAGGCGTACATAGGGTTTGGTCATGGTGATTCTCCTGATGAAAGCGCCGGAGCTCCGGCAAAAACCCACCGCGTGGCGGTGGGGCGGTGATGCGAGTCAGTCGGCGATCTGGCCGAAGTCCCCGCGTTGAAAGTCCTGCATGGCCTGCCGGATTTCCTCCTCCGTGTTCATCACAAAGGGGCCATAGCCGACGATGGGCTCCTCAATGGGCTCGCCACTCAAAAGCAGCACGATCGCCTCATTGTTGGCGTCCAGACGAATGTCCGTGCCTTCCGTTTCCAGAACCACCAGCTCGGCGTCCCGCGCAATGTCGGCACCATTGACCTGCACCGTGCCGCGCAGAGCCTTCCGGAACATTCAGCGAAGCGCTCGCCCCCGCGTTCAGGCGGACATCCCAGACATTCATGGTAGAGAAGGTCTGCGCCGGTCCGGCCGTCCCGTTGTGGTCACCGGCGATGACTCGCACATAACCGGCCTGGTCGGGCAGTGCTACACTCGGGATCTGCGAGGCGGTAATGCTCTGGTAGCCCGGCTTGGCCATTTTGTCCTTCGCCGGCAGGTTGACCCACAACTGCACCATCTCCAGCTCTCCCCCTGATTCTGTGAACTCAGGGCTGTGGAACTCCTCGTGCAGAATGCCGGCCCCTGCCGTCATCCACTGCACATCACCCGGGCCAATGACGCCCCCATTGCCGACGCTGTCCCGGTGAGCGACTTCGCCCCCATACACGATGGTGACCGTCTCAAAGCCACGGTGCGGGTGCTGACCGACACCGCGCGGCTTGTTGGTGGGAGAGAATCCCCGTGGCCCT